>CALEYM010000383.1 GCA_937926185.1 uncultured Bacteroidota bacterium
GAAATCTAAATCCCGTGAAAAAAGCCAGCCGGGTGCCTACTTTTAGGCGAACCCCTAATCACCACCGTCGCCCTATCCGTACAGTTCATAATGTATCTGCGTCCGCTCGTAGCCCAGTTTAACCATCAGATTGGCCACGGCTTCATCGATCATATTGCTCCAGCCACAGAGGTAAAAATCCACGTCGGCGCGTTTGTCGGCGTAATGTTCGAGGTACACCTGATGCACATAACCTTTGTACCCCGGCCAGTTTGGCTCCCTGGAAAGCGCCACGTCGTAGCGAAAACCAGGCATGGTACGTGTTAGTTCTTCAAACTCTTTGCGATATAAAACGTCTGCCTCGGTGCGGGCGCCAAAGATCAAATGGATGTTGCGGTGCGGTTTTCCAGCGTACTGAATATCGCGAAGCATACTGCGAAAAGGAGCGACGCCGGTGCCCGTGCACACAAAAACCA
Source organism: uncultured Bacteroidota bacterium (assembly GCA_937926185.1). Taxonomy (GTDB): domain Bacteria; phylum Bacteroidota; class Bacteroidia; order Chitinophagales; family Saprospiraceae; genus M3007. Next base: position 456 of record CALEYM010000383.1, read on the forward strand.
GGTCTTTGTCCAGGGTTTCCGGCAGTACGAATCCGCCTTCCGGGCCTTTCCAACGGACGGCTGTGCCGGGTTGCACTTCATCGAACAAGTAGTGGGAAGCCAGCCCCTCGGGCGCGCGCACGATGCAGAACTCGAGGGCGTTGGGATCGTCGCCGGGCGCGCTGGCGATGGAATAACTGCGCCAGCGCTGCAGGCGTTTGTCGCCGATGGGCAGGTCCATCGTGATGAACTGACCAGCCTGAAAATCGGGCCGGGCGCCATTTGTAGTTTTCAGCCAAAAACGTTTGACGTTTGGGGAGGCGGGTTCTATTTTTGAGATGATACTGTCGTACCAGGTAGTGGGCATGCTGTTTATGGTTAAACTGGTTTCTGGATTGAGGGTTAGAAGGTTTCTGGTTAGAAGGTTACGGGTTAACGGGTTCATCACGGACAATGGGCTTACACATGTCTTGAACGGCTTGTTTTTGGCTGCTTTAACAGGCAGAATAAACGGATTGTTTAACCGGAAAGAATTTACATTTTTGCAAAGTAATCGGCAGCTAATTTAAAAAACATGACCGCGGATAAATCCAATTTTTTTAAAGATTACTGGGCGGTTGTGCTACTTACTATCCTGGTAGCAGTACCCAGACTGTTTATTCAACCCAAAGACTGGAGCGACCACGTGCAGCATATCATCGGCAGGATGATACTGGAGGAAGTTCCATTCCTTATGGCGGCGCTTATCCTGCTGTCAGGCCTGATTTATTGGTTTTTGGAATACCTGGGCTACCGGTTCAATTTTATCGTAAAAACGGTGCATCTGGTTTTTACGTGGTCATTTCTTGTTGTTGGGGCAATCCGCTTTTATCTGATACAGTTAGATAACGCCGGCCAAACAGGTGATGGTTCCTCTTCTAATGTTGTCCTCTTGTTTGGAAATCCGGCTGAAGAATTGCTTCGGGATATGTTGCCCACCGCTTTTGTCCTGTTGTTGTGTGGGCAGGCTATCGGTATACCGTACATGTTATTTGTACTGATCAAGGGGAAAGGAAAAACGGCCACCGAAGTTCCCGATATGTTAGACCGGCTGGATTAAGTGAAAAACGATGGTAATTTCCGACTTTTACGGCAGCACAGCCCAATCCTGTGCACTATTGTCGCGGTCATGTCCATTCCAAATGTTTTGCTTCGTTATTTCTATATTTGGGTCACCTCCGCGGTATTCATCACGGAGGCTCTGACCGGCTTGCGGGGTACCATGCAAATTGCATTTTTTTCCGACGAGCCGGAGGTAACTATCCCGGTTTGGGGGTTTTGCGCGGGGTTTGCCTGTTTTCTGATCCTGACCGGTTTAATGCATATCCGGCTCGACAAAAACGGCCCGGCCTTGCCCCACTGGATCAAACGCGCACACCCGGTCGTTTCCGCATTATTCGGAATAGCCATGTTTATTTACATACAGGTGCTGGAAAACAAACGCCTGAGCAACCCGAAGCGGTATTTTCAGGCCGATCAGTTGCGGTATTGGGAGGAGGTGAATATAGCCGTGGTGGTGCTGGCAGTGATGTTTTTGGCGGCGCAGGTGTTGTTGGTTTGGTTTCTGGTTAAAGCCATCCGGAAGCGGCAAACTACTGTAAACATACCCTGATCGGCAAGATCATGCGGGTTCGCGCGGGCTTTCCCGATACCTCGCCCGGCGCCCAGCGCGGCATTTGCGCAAACATCTCCCGTATCATAGGTTCGAGGCTTGGATGTGCCAGCTTCAGTATTTTCAAATCGCTCACACTTCCATCGGCGTTTACATCGAAGGAAATGGCGCTAACGCCGATATACTCCGAACATCGGGGAGAGTACTTTACCCATTCGTGTAAAAAGTGCAACAGGGCGGCTTCACCTTCCGGAAAAACCGGCGGTTTATGCGGATTGATCAGCGCGCTTTCCGGCATGTTTGCCGCATCCGGATTATGGATGCATTCACCGGGCATCTCCGCGTCGGACCACAGCGCGTCAGGTCTTTTGCAAGCGGTAAATCCCCAAAAAAGGATCATCAGCATAAAATATACTTTCAAGTACGCCATAAGTTTTTTTTAAAGAAAAAGATGCGGCCTGGCGGGAATTTGGCGGATTCCAGTGAGCCAATACTGCCACCTTTTCATGCCTCTTGCCAACCGTCCTGCCATTTTGACAAAAAATCCCTTTTTTGCCGGGCTGGAATGAAATGTGCAGCCTCCTGCCTTTCCCCATTGTCCAAAACTGTATCTTTGCACCTCTTTTGAGGTTGGAGGTTAGCGGGTTTCGGGTTAGCGGGTTTCGGGTTCAGCAACCCTTGGCATCTCAACGAAGGCAAGCAAGAGCTGAAGACCCCGAAACCCGCTAACCCGAAACCCGCTAACCCGAAACCCGCTAACCGCTACAATTAAAATGTTAGGCTTACTCAAAAAAATATTCGGCACCAAGCAGGAGCGCGACATGGGCAAATACGAGTCCTCGGTCGCCGAAATCAACCGCTGGTTTGAGCAGTATCAAAACCTGTCGAACGACGATCTGCGCAATATAACCCTCGACTTCCGCCAGCGTATCCGCGAATACCTGGCTTCCATCGACGCCGAAATCGCCAGCGTCAATCAGCGGGCCATCGATTCGGAGGACTTTAATGAAAAAGAAGATCTCTTCAAAGAAGTGGACGAGTTGCGCAAAGAACGCAACAAAGCCCTCGAAGAAATCCTGCTCGATATTCTGCCCGAAGCATTCGCCCTCGTAAAAGAAACCAGCCGGCGCTTTTCACAAAACGAAACCATCACGGTAACTGCCACCGAACACGACCGCAACCTGGCAGCGCATCCGCAAAAAAAATACATCAGCATCGAAGGCGACCGCGCTATCTGGAAAAACAGCTGGACCGCTGCCGGCGGCGACATCGTCTGGAATATGATCCACTACGACGTGCAGCTCATCGGCGGTATGGTGTTGCACGATGGTAAAATTGCCGAGATGGCCACCGGTGAGGGTAAAACCCTCGTAGCCACGCTGCCCGCATACCTCAACGGCGTGGCCGGCGAAGGCGTGCACATCGTGACCGTGAACGACTATCTCGCCCGGCGCGACCAGGAATGGGTGGGCCCCATCTACGAATTCCTGCTGCTGACCATCGATTGTATCGACAAATACCGTCCGCACTCGCCCGAGCGCATCAACGCCTACAAGTGCGACATTACCTTCGGCACCAACGCCGAATTCGGCTTCGACTACCTGCGCGACAATATGGTGATCAGTCCCGATGAACTCGTGCAGCGCAAACACCACTACGCGATCGTGGATGAGGTAGACTCCGTGCTGATTGACGACGCCCGGACGCCGCTTATTATTTCCGGACCCGTCACCCGCGGCGCAGAAGACCAGGAGTACGTCGACCTGAACCCCAATGTAAAACGCCTGTTTGAAGAACAAAGCAAACTCGCCAGCCAGTTTTTGGCGGAAGCCAAAAAACTCTACGCCGAAGGCAAAACCGGCCTGGAAGAAGGACAAGCCGGGATGGCCCTGCTGCGCGCCCACCGCGCCCTGCCCAAATACCGCCCCCTGATCAAGTTTTTGAGCGAAGAAGGGGTAAAAGTGTTGCTGCAAAAAACCGAGGACTATTACATGCAGGAAAACAACAAACGTATGCCCGAAGTGGACCGCGAACTGTTGTTTACCATCGAAGAGAAAAACCGTAGTGTGGAACTTGCCGAGAAAGGCGTGGACTTCCTCAGCCGTTTCAACAACGACCCCGACTTTTTTATCATGCCCGATATCGGCACCGAACTGGTAAAAATCGACCAGAATGCGGAGCTCGACATCAGCCAGAAAGCCGAGGCCAAGGAACGCCTGTCCCAGGATTACGGCGTAAAAAGCCGCCGTGTGCACGCCGTGCAACAACTGCTGAAGGCGTACACCATTTTTGAAAAAGACAACGAGTACATCGTTACCCCCGAAGGCGAAGTAAAAATCGTGGACGAACAGACCGGCCGCGTGATGGAAGGCCGGCGCTACTCCGACGGGCTGCACCAGGCCATCGAGGCCAAGGAAAACGTGAAAGTGGGCGAAATCACCCAAACCTACGCCACGGTCACGCTTCAGAACTACTTCCGGATGTACCACAAACTCGCCGGTATGACCGGTACGGCTGAAACCGAGGCCAAAGAATTGTGGGACATCTACAAACTCGACGTGGTGGTGATCCCCACCAACCGCAATATTATCCGCGATGACCGCGACGACCTGGTGTACAAAACCGCACGGGAAAAATACAACGCCGTGATCGACGAGATCGTGAAATTGCGGGAGGCCGGACGACCCTGCCTGGTAGGTACCACTTCGGTAGAAATCTCCGAATTGCTGTCACGCCTGCTCCAGCGCCGCGGCATCGACCACAACGTGCTCAACGCCAAACAGCACCAGCGCGAAGCCGAGATCGTGGCCGAGGCGGGCTTGGCCGGCAAAGTGACCATCGCCACCAACATGGCCGGTCGCGGTACCGACATCAAACTCGGCCCCGGCGTAAAAGCCGCCGGCGGCCTGGCCATTATCGGTACCGAACGCCACGAAAGCCGGCGGGTCGACCGCCAGTTGCGCGGCCGTGCCGGTCGTCAGGGCGACCCCGGTTCCTCGCAGTTCTACGTGTCGCTCGAAGACAACCTCATGCGTCTGTTCCAAAGCGAACGGATCGCCGGTTTGATGGACAAAATGGGCCACCAGGAAGGCGACGTGATCCAACATTCGATGGTCACAAAATCCATCGAACGCGCGCAAAAAAAGGTAGAGGAAAACAACTTTGGCATCCGCAAACGCCTGCTGGAATACGACGACGTGATGAATATCCAGCGCGAAGCCATCTACACCAAACGCCGCAATGCCCTGTTCGGCGACCGACTCGCGGTGGATATCAACAACGCCTTCCTGGCCATCACCTCCGAATTGGTGCAGGTGCACCGCGAAGGGGGTGATTTTGAAACTTTCCGCCTCGACTCCATACGCGTCATCGGCGTCGACCCGGAAATGGACCCGGCCTGGTTTAAAAGCGCGCCCATGAATACCGTGCTGGCTACATTCCAGGATCAGGTATTCGACCTCTACTCCCGCAAACGGCAGCAGGTATCCGACCGGCTTTTACCAATTATCAAGGACGTGCATACCCGCGAAGGCCAGCGTTACAAACGTATCGTGGTGCCCTTCACCGACGGCAGCCTCGGCCTCAATATCAGCGCCGACATGGAGGAAGCCATTCGCACCGGCGGCAAAAGCATCATGCACGATGTGGAAAAAGTAGCCACCCTGGCCCTCATCGACGACGCCTGGAAGGAACACCTGCGCAACGTGGACGACCTGAAAGAATCGGTACAGGGCGCTTCCTTCGAGCAAAAAGACCCGCTGGTAATCTATAAAATGGAGGCCTATAACCTGTTCGAAAGCCTGATCGGGCATATCAATTCAAACGTCACTTCCTTCCTGCTCAAAGGCTCCCTGGCCCTGCCCGATGAAAACGCCATGCAACAGGCCCAGCGCGCCGAGGCCGCCCGCCGCGCCCAGGATGCCGCCAACCGCCAGCGCCTCCGCACCAACAACGAACAACAAATGACCGAGGCTCAGGCCGCCGCCCAACGCGCCGCCCAGGCCGCGGGTCACAACGGCCCGGTGCAACGGGTGCAGCCCATCGTCCGGGAAAAAATGGTAGGCCGGAATGACCCCTGCCCCTGCGGAAGCGGTAAGAAGTACAAGCACTGCCACGGGAAGTAACGCCGTCTGCCAGACGGCGTGTGACAAGGTTTTTATCAAATGTTAATGCATGGCTGCCTCGCCGCCCTGCACCTTTGCCGCATGAAAACTATTTTTCTAACGGCAATTCCTTTTTTTATGATTACCCTGTCGCACGACCACAACACCCCAAAACCGGCGGACGCCCTGACGCTTTCGCGCGCGCCCGGCACGCAGTATCTCCTCGTTGGCCCCAATGGCATTTTAAAAGAGATCAACACCGGCCTCGCCGATGTGGAAACACAACAACCGGTAACCTCTGTCACGGCCTTCAACGGCTATTCCATCACTAAAACTTTTACCGCCATAGCAGTACTGCAACTGGCAGAACAAGGTAAAATCGCCCTGACAGACACCGTCGGCGACCTGTTGCCGGAATACCGGTTCAGTGAAAAGTTTACGGTGGAACAGCTCCTGTCGCACCGGGCTGGCTTAGCCAACCCGCTTCCGCTGTCCTGGATACACCTGGCCGAAGAAGACCCAAGTTTCGACGCCGCGGCATTTTCCCGCGGGATCATCGCCGCCAATACGCGCCTGAAATACCGGCCGGGCACAAAAACGCGCTATTCCAACGTCGGTTACCTCATCCTGGGCGAACTGATCGAACGGGTATCCGGCCAATCCTACCGGGAATACATCCGGCAAAACATTTTTAAAAAAATCGAACAGGATGGCGCTTACCTCGGCTTTGTCCGGCCCGAAACGGGCGAATACGCCGCGGGCTACCACCGGCGCCGGTCTTTTTCCGGCCTGCTGCTTGGGTTATTACTGGACAAAAAGAAATACACCCGCCCGGCTTCGTCCGACTGGCTTGCGTTCAAACCCCTGTACCTAAACGGATCGGCTTATGGCGGTGTGGTGGCCAATGCCCGCGGGCTTGCCGCGTACCTGCAGGCGCTGTTAAAAAATGAGTTATTTGAAAATCCGGCCACTACCCAACTGTTGTTTGCCAGGCAGGACCCCGGCATGGGTTTGGGCTGGTACACCGGGACGCTGAACGGGCAAGTGTACCACACCCATGCCGGCGGCGGCGGCGGATTCTACTGCGAAATCCGGGTGTATCCTGCCCTGCACCTGGCCAGTGTGATGATGACGAACCGCAGCGGGTTTACGGATGAGCGTTTGTTGGATCAGTTGGATAAGAGTGTTGTAAACGCTCCTGCACACCAATTAACGACAGTAGCGGCATATTGAAACAGATGCTGCCAATAACCCCAAAATAGAAGAAGCCCGGCGGCACATTTGCCCCGGGCTTTTTCACTAAACCGTTTCTATTGTATGAAGCTACAATATGTTCATCCAAACGTGTGCCAATTCCGAAAAATTTCACTTTTTTAGAAAAAAATTTTTTTTACCCGGAAAAGCTTAGCCCTGAAAACAAAAAACCCTGTCAAATATTTCTACTGACAGGGACAAAACAAAAAACAAACACTATGAACAAACACTATCTTTTTATGGATTTAAAAGGGTGGTGCAGCAAAGATAAGCCGGTTGGGCCATTTTTCCCAAAACGAAAGTTTGTTTGGACAGCTATTTTTGGCGAATATCAAAAATTGCGCCTATATTGATTTTTGTCGCAATTCTTCTGAACAGTGCGGTTATTCGCATGGCCACACGTAATCGGACAAGGGATAATTTTTCCCCCTGAAAGAGAAATGCCACCACTCGGTACGGATACCCTGAAATCCGGCGGTTTCCATGGTTCGGCGGAGTAGCCGCCGGTTGGCCAGCACTTTGCCGGGCAGGCGGGTATAGTCGTAATGCGCTTCGCGGCCAAAATAATCGTAAGGCGTTCCCATGTCGAGTTCGTTGCCCTGTGCATCCACGATGGTCAGGTCGACGGCCGCGCCGCGCGAGTGCATGGATCCTTTTTCCGGCGGGGTTACGTAGTCGGGGTTGGGTACTTTATCCCACAAACGCTGCTGGTAGGGCCGGGGCCGGTAACAGTCGAACATTTTCAGCCCAAGCCCCTGGCGTTGCAGGGCACGGTGCGCTTTCAGCAGGGCCTGGGCTGCTTCGGGGCGCAACAGGCAACGGGGACAGTCGTATATTTTCGCCGAGGTAAAATTATTGGCGGTCGCGTACCGGATATCCAGCCGGATATTGGAATCCAGGGTCTGAATGTCTACAAACCCGTTTTGTACCATACCGCGTGATGCAGGTACGGCTGTGCCTGGCGCCGGGGCTTTGGCCACTTCAGATATGTCCGTTGGCGGCAGCGATTTTGCCGGTTTTGCGCCCTGGCCTGTATTATCTTTGGGTCGTTCAGGTTTTACCGGTTCGGCAGGTATGACGGTATCCGCGGTAACCGGCGCCGGCGGCAGGGTGTCGCGGGAGGGCGGAACAGGATTTCGGCTTGCCGCGGTGGGCTGCGGGCCGGAATCGGTGGTTGCCGGCGCGGGCGCCCGGCTGTCGGAGTTGCAGGCGGCCAACAACAGGGAAAACGCAAGGAAACGGTTTAGTTTTTTCATACAGGCAATTTTTACCGCATTAATCGAAACCCTTTAAACGAAAAGCCGTGTCGCAACGTTTTAACGCCCGAATTTTAATAATATATTTTGGATACCCAAAACCCGCAACCCGTTAACCCGCAACCTGCCAACCTCCTTTTCAATCCATGCGCATTTTAACCATCATCGCGTTTATGATCTTCAAAGGCCTGTTCGCAGCGGCACAAAACACACCTTATCCCGGTCAGCCAGCTAACGGTCCCGGCGGTGCAGAATATGCCCATCGAAGCGTAGCATTTTTTGACGCCGCTGCCCGGGCCGACGGATACTGGCTATTCGAACCTGCCGATCCCAAACCGGATTCAGCGGACGTGGTGGTGTTTATGCACGGCTACGGCGCTTACAATCCGATGGCTTACGGCAAATGGATCAAACACCTGGTAGCCAGGGGAAATATCGTCATTTATCCGCGGTACCAGAAAAACCTGCTGACTCCCCGTCCGGGCGGATTCCCGGCCAATGCCGCCAAAGGCATCCGCGACGCCCTGGAACTGCTGCAAACCGGCGATCACGTCAGGCCGCGCGTTGATAAAGTTGGATATATCGGGCATTCCTACGGCGGGGTGATCCTTGCCAATCTCGGGGTGCACTGGGAACAAAACCGGATACCCAAACCCGCGGCCATGATGTTGTGCGAACCCGGCAGCGGCCCCCTGAAAGGCGCCCGGCTCACCCATTACGAAGACCTGCCCCCCGATCTGAACCTGCTGGTGGTAGTGGGGGAAGACGATTACGTGGTCGGGCAGGAGTTCGGGGTACTGGTTTTTGAAACGGCCGTCAATACGCCCAACCGCAACCTCATCCTGCAACGGCACGACACCGACGGCCATCGCTGGATACTGGCCACCCACAACGAACCGTATAGTTACGACCTGGATTTCGATACCGGGGTGCGCAACTACACCGTGCGCCGGGTGTTTCAAACCTCCCGGCTCAACGAGGTGGATTTCAACTGTTACTGGAAACTGGGCGATGCTCTCCTGGAATACACCCGGTACGGTCTTCACGGCAATATCGCTTTCGGCAATACGCCCCGGCAACGCGACCTGGGCCGTTGGGCCAACGGAAACCCCATTCGCCCGCTGGAGGTGTTCCAGCCGGGACAAATTCATTTAAGGCGGGGAGAAGATGTGGGAGAAACAGGCCGAAAATAAAGGAAAAGTCCGAGGTTTTTATCCTATTCAATCAAAACGAACCCCGCCCAATAATACGGTTCGTAATTTCTTTGCCGCATTTCTTCCTGCGCCGCTTGCAGGGCTACCCGCACGGACATTCTTTCCAACAGCATTTTTTGATAAAAAATGGTCATCAGTTCCTGCGTCTGGTAATCGGGTACTTGCCAGAGCGACATGACGAGGTGTTTGGCGCCCGCGATTTTGAACGCCCTTTGCAAACCGTAAACGCCTTCGTTGCCTGCTATTTCCCCCAGCCCCGTTTCGCAGGCAGAAAGCACGACCAAATCGGTGTGGCGCAGGTCAATCTGGCTGATCTCGTAGGCGGTGAGGATGCCGTCTTCGAGATTCGCAAGCGGCCGCCCGGTTTTCCAGGCATAATTGGCGCCTGTCAGAATAAGGCCCGACCGGATCATGGGATTGTCTGAAACCTTGAACGCTGGCTCCCCTCCTTTGGCGGGATCGGAGGAGGCTGGGTCGGGGAAAAAGAATCCGTGCGTGGCGACGTGTAAAATACGCGGGGATGGCTCGTTTTTACCCATCTGTTTGAATGTCTCCTCTGTTGCTTCGTAGCCCTTTTTTACTGTCGAACGAATACCTGCCCGCTGAAGCATGGAGGCTAAAGAATCCACTTCTACCCCGGTTCGTTTCAAATAATTCCAGCTGCCGCCCCTGAGGGTGGAGTCGGATTGAGAAAAAACCATTTCGCCTCTTACGGCGACTTCGCCCACGGAAAATCCAGCGTTCGCCTGGAGTATCGCGGTGCTGTCCATCTCGTATTGGATGCCGCCAAATAGCGCGGCGGTCGTATTGGAAGGGGCAGGCGTTTGCTCCTCCGACACCACCAACTGACGGGTACTGCCGAGTTGTACCAGCCGGTACCGGTCGGCGAGTATGGAATCCTCACTCAACGGTATCGCCCCGATGTTGAGCCGGTGTAGCAGGCCGGAAGGCGCGTAATAAACCGTTCGCACGCCTTCCAGCGCCTTCACAAGCGGTTGCCAGACCAGCGCGTAAAGCGTTTGCGCCGCGCTGTCGGTTCGAACGACAATGGCCCCCCGTTCGGACGGGGAATAACTGTAAAGCGCGTTGGCGTAAGTGGCCTTGCGCGCGCCGAAGGAGCGGAACAAAGCGTTCAGTTGTTTTTCTTCAAAAAGCGGGATGAAGAACGGGTTTTTCAGACCGGGTTTTACCAGCAGGGCCGCGTACAAAACGCTGTCGGTCTCTTTCGGAAAGGTGAAGCGGTAGTGCACAAACTCGATAGCCGCCTCTTCGGGTTTGAGGCCGGCCTGTATTTCCCGCCAATTGACCTGTTGGATGACTTGCGCGTAGCCCGCGACCGTTTTTGCCAAATCTTTTTCGGCCATGTCGGCCTTCTCTTCCAGTTCGGCTACGAGGGCGCTGTCGCGACCGGCGATCGGTTGGGCGTATTGGGCCGCCAATTCCCGGCGACAGGATTTGAGCAGATCATTTTTTTTCGACGCGGCGGAGTCGGACAAGGTCAGGTGATTTATCCTGCTTGCCGCCATCAGCAGAAAACCTTTGTGAAAGAGGGCGTCGTTGTAGGAAAAGTCGGGCAGCAGCCCCGGGTTGTCTTTGTTTTTTAGACGTTCGGTCGCGTAACTAAACAGATGTTTTTGGTGTTCGTAGGGGGTAATGTACTCGGATAACTCTTTTTCAGAGTAATGTGAAACAACTTTTGAAAAATCAGCAGTTTGGATGTCAATGGCCTCCTTCATCATTTTTTCCACTTCATCGTATCGCTTTTGACGTTCGTATAACTCAATTAGGCTATACAGGGTAGGGGCGTAGTGAAAGTAGTTCTTCCCAATCGTTTTTTCCGTGAGGATAAGCGATTCTTTACAAAAGATTTCGGCTTGCTCGTAATTGCCCATTCGGCGGTACAGATCGGTCAAGACGTGTAGCAAGTTGATAGATTCTTTACTTTCTTTTCCCAAGGTTTTTTCAAAAATTGCTTTGACCGCTAAAAATGTAATCTCAGCCTCTTTGTAACGCCCCACATTCATGTATATGTATGCAAGGTTGCCAAGACTGTAAGCATAGTGTGGATGCTCTTTGCCCAATACCTTTTCACGGATTTTTTTAACTTCGAGATGAAACATTTCCGACTTCGCGTAATCGCCCTTTTCGCCATATATAACGCCCAAATTATTTAGGCAGTTGATATAGTGTGAAGATTCCATCCCCTTTGTTTTTCCTAGAATATCCTTGGCCTCAAGATAGAATGCTTCTGCTTTTTCAGGATTCACTGTATGGTAAAGCAAGCCCATTCCAAACAACACTCTTCCATATTCTTCATGCTCCTTTCCATATACGCTTGCTGCACTGTCTCTTGCTTCAAAATAAAGTGGTTCAGCCTTTTCAAATTGACTTAAGTTGTCGTATAACTGTCCTAATTCACTCAGACCGCGTATGTAATCAGAAGGATTTTTTTCCGGGTTTTCTTTTTGCAGCCTTATGGCTTCAAGGTAAGATTGTTCCGATGCTTCAAACTTCCCGATTTCCTGATACTTCAGAGCCAAATCAAGGAGCGCCCGGATATGGCGGGGATGCCCTTCGCCATGCAAATTTTTCGTTAACTCCTCCTGTTCTGCCAGCAAGGGAACCGCCTCGGCATAGCGGCCCATATCGTCGTACAAACGTGCCAACGTGTTGAGGCTCGAAATATAGCTTGCGTTATTTTTTCCCAGCACCTCCCCCTTGATTTGCAACGCTTCCGTAAGATATAGCTCTGCTTTGGGGGAATCGCCCATATCGAAGTACAGCAGGCCGAGGTTGTTCAAATTCGTTGCGTAATCAGCGTGTTTTTTACCAACAACTTTTTCACGGATTTTGAGAGATTCCAGGTAATACTGCTCCGCCTTCGGGGTTTCTTTCGTGAAATAATACGTCCGGCCCCGGTTGAAAATACAGGTCGCGTAGGCAGCGCTTTCTTTTCCAAAGGCTGTTTCCGCCTTTTTTTCGGCGGTTTCAAGAATACCCAGGGCTTCGTCAAATTTTTGCTGTTCTACCAAGGCCCGGTTCATTTGAATCAGACTATCCACTTTCCTTGCCGTCGTCAGGGAATCCGTCTGACCATTCGCGGAGCGATAAAAAAAGAAAACAAAAGGGAGAATGAGGAGGATGTTTTTCATGGCGTATTGTCAATTTGGCAAGTATCGGGCAGTAAATGACTTATTGCTATTTGAACACCTCTTTCAGGTCAATCTCCACGTCTAAAACCTTGTCTGTCAAAATATCCTGGCGGGTAAAAACGTCATAATCTTCGGGATTGCGGAATACGTAAACGGATTTAAGGTCGGGGAAAACGAGCCAGTAGGATTTGATGCCGGCCGCGAAATATTGTTTTCGTTTTTCGTTTAAATCGGCGTGGGTTTGCGTGGGCGAGAGGATTTCTACGGCGCAGAGCGGGATTTCGGTCATTTTGATTTCTTCCTCGCCCAGCGACTCTATGAATGAATAAACGCATAAATCAGGAATCCTGTCGCGTACAGGCAAGTCAAGAGAAAGCTCGGGCAGGACGGTGTAACGCGTGGGGTAATGACGGTCGAATTGAGCAAATAGACGGCCCTGAATGAAGGCATGATGTTTACTCGGCACAGGTTTGTCGCGTTCTATTTCGTAATCGGAAAGGGAAGTTTCGGTAATTTCTTCGTTGTGCATACGCGCAATTTTTTTTTACAAAGATATATGATTTTACCAAAAAACGCTTTTCGCCTTGCGCGATTTTCATACCGGCTCAACCGCGTAAAAAATGACGCGCTTTTCCCCTACATTTGCCACATATTCCGGTCGCCGTCCGTCAGTCGGCGATTGAAAATCCGGCAACTTATGCGTTTGTTTTACCTAATTCTTTTGCTCGCGCTGATCAACTGCAATACGTCTAAAAACGGCGATTCGGCAGCCAATACAACACAGACCCTGCCACCCTACAGCGGCAAATTGCCCCTCGACAAAATTAAACTGCCCCCCGGCTTCCGGATCGGCGTGTTTGCCGAAGACGTATCCAACGCGCGCTCGCTTTGCCTCAGCCCCGGCGGCACGCTGTTCGTCGGCACCCGCGATGCCGGGTATGTCTACGCGCTGCGGGATACCAACGGCGACCACAGCGCCGACCTGAAATATACCCTGGCTACCGGCCTCCGCATGCCCAACGGCGTCGCTTTCCGCAACGGCAGCCTCTACGTGGCCGAAGTGAGCCGGATTCTCCGCTTCGACGACATCGAAAACCGCCTGGCCAATCCGCCGGCGCCCGTCGTGGTGTACGACCAATACCCCACCGAATCGCACCACGGCTGGAAGTACATCGCCTTCGGCCCCGACGGCAAATTGTACGTACCCGTGGGCGCGCCCTGCAATATATGTGAACGCGACAACCCCGTGTACGCCAGTATCACCCGCCTCGACGTGGATAATCCGGCCAAAGGCCCGGAAGTGGTGCAGCACGGGGTGCGCAACACCGTGGGTTTCACCTGGCACCCGGTAACCAAAGAACTCTGGTTCACCGACAACGGCGGCGATATGCTCGGCGACAACATGCCAGCCTGCGAACTCAACCATGCGCCGAAAGACGGTATGAACTTCGGTTACCCCTATTGCCACCAGGGTGATTTTCCCGACCCGGAATATGGCACAAAACATCCCTGTTCCGACTTTACGCCTCCAGCGCAAAAACTCGGCCCGCACGTCGCCCCGTTGGGCCTGGAATTTGGCCTCAGCCCCAACTGGCCCGCCGAGTATAAAAACCAGATCCTGATCGCGGAACACGGCTCCTGGAACCGCACCGAAAAGATCGGCTATCAGGTCAGCCTGGTAAAGGTGAATGAGCAGGGTCAATGCACCGGCTACGAACCGTTCGCCAGCGGCTGGCTGCAACCCGGCAACGAAGTCTGGGGCCGCCCCGTCGACCTCGAATGGCTGCCCGACGGCTCCCTGCTGGTGTCGGACGATCATGCAGATGCTATCTACAGGATTTACCGCTAAATTGCGGATTGCGGATTGACCCATCTCTTGGTATTGCAACCTTTCTCCGAGTGACATACCGTGCCAAGAGCTGGGTCAATCCGTCCCGAGGCCTCGGGACAATCCGCAATCCGTAATCCGCAATCCGCAATCCGCAATTTCCATGCACCCTGTCGACGCGCTCCGCATCAATTTTAACCCCGATCAGTTGGCCGTGCTGAACATCGCCATGGCCTTTCTGATGTTTGCCGTGGCGCTGGATGTCAGTCCGGCCGATTTCCGGAAGGTAGTGCAGTTTCCCCGGTCCATAGCGGTGGGGATTGTGGCGCAATACGTGGTATTTCCGGTGCTTACGCTCGGCGTCATTTTTCTGTTCAAGCCGCCGGTGAGCATGGCGCTTGGAATGATCCTGGTGAGCATGTGTCCTTCGGGTAACATGACGAATTTTCTGGTGCATTATTCGGGGTCGAACACGGCGCTGTCGGTGACATTGAATGCGATCATTATTTTGTCGGCAACGGTCATCACGCCGGCGGGTTTTTTGTTTTGGGCTGAATTTGTACCGGATTCGGCGGCGATCCGCAAAGGATTCGAGGTGGGCTTTGCCGACATGGCGCTGATCATCGTGCAACTGATCCTGGCGCCCCTGTTGTTCGGCATGTGGCTGAACGGTCGTTTTCCCGAGTTGGTAGCCCGTTTGCGGCCGAAAGTTCAACGCCTGGCACTGATCATATTTTTTTCCATTCTCGTACTGGCGCTGCTGGGCAACGGGGAGAATATCGTCAATTACCTGGGGTATGCTTTCGTGATCGTGCTGGTACACAATCTGATCGGTTTGAGTACCGGGTATGTAATGGGGCGCGCTGTAAGGCTGCCCGAAGCGGATTGCCGTACCCTCGCATTTGAATCCGGCATACATAACACGGCGCTTGGTCTGTTGCTCATTTTCCGGTTTTTCGACGGGCTGGGCGGCATGGCGCTGATCGCCGCCTGGTGGGGTATCTGGGACTTGGTGACCGGCATGGGCCTGGCGGCGTGGTGGCGCAGGAAATAATGTGGTCAATATGATTACATTTGCCTTGGATTTACCTTCTTTCCGCACAATTTGGACATGAAAAAATTTTCC
>CALEYM010000384.1 GCA_937926185.1 uncultured Bacteroidota bacterium
AATCGCCCTCGCCGTTGATGTTTTTGCGCGAGAACATGATGTGATCCGGCAAATCGACTACACTGCCTGAATCGGCGCCGGCGGCTTTTTGGGCCTTGATCTGGAATGCTGCGAAGGTGTACGGCGTAGAGCACAGGCGGTTGAGAAACACCGAATAACGATTGCAAGTGGGTGTGCCGATGTACAAGGTGGCCTTGTTTTCGCTCACGTTGCAGGTGTCGCAGGACGTCTCGTGGGTCTCGCTGGAGTCGCCGATGTAGGCCACGCATTCCTGGTCCTCGTCGAACTCGCTGGTGTCGATCGTGAGCGTAATGTACTTCTCGACGGGCGCGCCGGCGCTTTTGGCCACCTGGCCGTCGATGGGCGAGCCGGGCGGCGTTACCTGCGGGCCGGTCACGTCCACCGTAGTGGCCACCAGGTCGGTCGGCATTTTTTTCTTGGTGTACTCGAGGCCCGCGAGAATCTGCTTGGAGATGTGGGTGGGCAGGGTTTGTACGAAATCCATTTTTGGAGCCTTGTTTAGTGAAGACAAATTTTTTGGGGTGAAATCAGGAGCCAAAAATATTGATAGGCGGCGAAGAAGGGCTTCGATTCTTTATGGATTACTTGGTATTGATAGGTTTCTTTTAGGTTGTTTTTGGAACCTGGGGATTAGAATAAAAAACCGCCGACCCTACATTGCGCAAGGCCAGCGGCTAATAAACCCCAAAAAACCAGTTACAAAAATAACGATCTTCCGAAGAAAATGCAAATAAAAAAGCCACCCTACCCTTTCGGCGGAGCAGCCCTGTAATATGAAAACAAAACTATCCGATTCTTTTACACCACAGCGGCCGGCACAAACTCCAACCGCACATGCGGATTTCCATCAAACAATTGCCGGATAATTACTTCCGCCAAATCTACCGGCAACTCCGTCCGCTTAGACTTTTCCCGGTATAGATCGTCGAAAGCCGGATCGGAAGCCCGGAGGATGGCGATTTTATGCCGCAGACTCGCGGTGGTGATGTTTAACGCATTGGCCAGCTCGCTTTTAGCAACCCGGCCGGCAGCCACGGTCAGGTGGATGGGGTTTTCGTTGAGCCAGTTGGCTACACTGGTGGCTTCGCAGGATTGTGGCATGATGTTCTGGGGTTATGAATTTTCGGGATTGGGGGTTTCTTCGAGGCCAGACTCCAGAAGGGTGCGGATTTCGGCCACGATGCGTTTCCCATCCGGTTGCCCGTCGCCGGTAATGGGCAGGTGACTTTCTTTCAACAGTGCACCGCCCACGGTGAACAGTTGAAACACCCAGGCTGCGAAGGGTTCCGCACCTGTATGCTGCCGGAAATCGCCAAAGGTGCCGGCATGATCCAGCACTGCCAGCACGCGCAACGTTTCCCCGGAATTCCAGGCATTGAAGGCCGGATAAGGTAAACTGAAGTCGGGTTGGATATTGAATTTTAAGCCAGGATTCAGAATCGGTATCCTAAAGCCGGCCGGCGGCTGGGCTGGCGCGGGGTCGGTTGTAGTTTGGGCACTTTGCTTCAAAGCATCCAATTCCGTATTACCGGCATCGAGTGATTCCAGTAAGGCTTCGTTTTCGTCGGCCAAACCGGTAATGCGCCGTTTCAACTTCCGGTTGACCTTGACTAATACCAGGTATAGCACCAACGAGACCAGAAACAGAAGCAGGAACAGAGTGCCGATAGGTTTCCAGAGCACCCGGCCCACCCCATCAGGACTTGGCATCAGGTTTAGGTTTTCCATCGGTCAGTAGTTGGGGGTTGGAATTGAAGTTAGCCACCTGTACCGTCACGTTTTCGCCTTTCCGGGCGGCTTCGGCGATACCGTTCATGGCGCGGGTGTAGGCGGCAGTTGCCCTGATTTGCTGGATAAACCAGGTGACAAGCAAGGCCAACAGCAGTAGCGTGGTGATAATAGCGCCGATACGGCGGGTTTGCGGGGGGAGTTCGAGGCTCATGGTTGGATAGATTTTTTGATCTCGGAAACGATCTGTTGGATTTCGCCAGGCGACAACGCCACGGTCACTTTGTCCTGGTCGAGCAGTTGTCGGGTCTTGCGCTCGTTTTTGAGCCGGCGCAGACTGGCAGTGATGGTAAAAGCGGCGGCCAGTGCAATCAAAGTGAGCGCCAGCCAGATGACCCAACGCGGTATATTTTCCATGAGTAGGAGGTTTTGAGGTTTTACAGGGTTTCGCCGTCTTCCATCCGCATCTTTATGACAGCTGATGACCAGCGGAGGTCTTTCGTATGAAAACTCCAATTCCGGCCTTTCGAGCGTTCGATTCGAATGCGGTGCTGAGTGGCAGCGGATTTCGCCAACGCTAACACGGATTCCAAGGCTCGGGTAAAATCCCGTGTTTTGGGGTTACCAAAGCCGCCGAAGGCAATTGCCATGTCGGTAGCCCGAATGGTAATTTCGCGTTGGCCATAACGCACGATCAACTGCACTTCTTCCGCTTCGTTTCCTCGGGCTACCTCGGTAAATGACCGTCGGTGATATTCCTCCAGCAAGGCAGCCACGGCATAACGCTCCACCTGGATGGACACCTGGCGCCGAATGGCCTCCACTTCCGCGTCGAAGCCGGTTTGTTCGGCCTGCTCCCGGCGTTGTTTGGCAATATCCCCATATCGAACGGTGATTTGCAGCTCCTTTGCCGAAAGGTCGCTGACCGCTTTGGTTGCCAAATGGCTATCGTAAAAGACGATCACTTCATCGTCGGTCCAATCCTCCAAAGGCAGCTGGATGTAGGCTTTTTCTGCCACCGGCGGAGCGGTGGCCGTTATTTCAGGTGTTGGATCGGTAGGCATGGTCAATTATTTTTGGTAAAAGATTTATTTGTGGGTTGATATGGTACACTCTTCATCAGGGCCGGGTTTTCCGGGTCCAGCATCATTATTTCCAGTTTGTCGAGGTCCGCGTAGAGTTTGGTGCGCCCGGTTTCCCGGTCGTACAGCACAAAGGGCGACATCTTCGCCGCCGGACTGCGCAAGCGTTGGAGGGTGGTCCAGATGGCGTACAACTCCTCGGGCAGGGTGCGGACTGTGAACCAGGCCTCGTGGTTGGGCTTGTCGCCGGTGCGAAACACGATGTAAATGCGAAAAGCCTTGCGCAGCAGCAAGTTCATACTCATAAAGTCGTGACTCACCACCATCACGTCTATGCAGTTGTTGCGGTGGATGGTGAAAAACTCGATCTGTTCCTCGGGCATCTCGCTCTTTTGCGGGATGTAGTTGCGGCTCTCGTCCAGGATGACCAGACCGTTGCGGAACCAGGTACTCAGGATTTGAAACCAAGACGGGTCTTTCCACTTCACGTTGCGCAACACCCGGATGCCGCGATCCCAGCGCTGGGCCTTGCGCGTTTGCGGATTGATCACGCCGTATTTCAGTTCGGTCAGCGTGATCTGCGGGAACTCGTCGAAGG
>CALEYM010000385.1 GCA_937926185.1 uncultured Bacteroidota bacterium
GTCGAATCTGCAGATTCCTTCTCTTATCACATTAATATTTTTTATGCTGGGCGGTATCCTCAGTACTAATTTCCTGTTACCGTTTCTGTTGACCTGTTTATAAATTAAGCTATGAAAGCAATCAAATTTCTCGCAACAGGGATAATATTTGGCATTATTATGATAAAATCTGAAGTGGCATCCTGGTATCGCTTGCAAGAGATGTTCCGCTTTGAAAGTTTTCACATATTTGGCATTATCCTTAGCGCGGTAGCCGTCGGAACATCCGGTATTGCCGTCATAAAAAAGTTGCGGATAAGGGACGTTTACGGGAAAGCGATCGTCATACCGGACAAAGCCAAAAGTTTTTACCGCTACGCTATTGGCGGCTTTATTTTTGGCGTCGGCTGGGCATTGGCCGGCTGCCCCGGCGTACATTATGCCCTCGCCGGCTATGGTCATTATATGATCCTCCTGGCATTGTTCAGCGCCGTTATGGGCACTTGGATTTATGGCGCCCTGCGTACAAAGCTGCCGCATTGATCAACCGCCCCATTTGCGGAGCTGGTTGAGTACCGCCTGAAAATCTTTCGGCAGCGGCGCAGTAAACTCCATTCGTTTGCCGGTTTCCGGATGATCGATTCGGAGGCGCGAGGCATGCAGGCTGGTGCGATCCATCAGGGGGCGTTCTTCACCGCTGAATTTGCCCGACTTGTACGATTTTCCTTTTATTTCGGACAAAAACAACGCGGAACGGCGACCATAGAGCGGATCGATAGCGAGGGAATAACCGATGCTTTGAAAATGTATACGTATCTGGTGTGTACGGCCGGTTTTCAGCAGTGCTTCTACCAGCGTAAAGCGTTGAAAACGTTCCAGCAAACGGTAAAAGGTCAGCGAAGGTTTGCCCCGGGGAATGATCGCCATTTTACCCGCGATAGTGGGGTGCTCGCCGATCGGTTTGTCAATTTCGCCTTCTTCATGGTGTAAAATGCCGTCGAGCAAAACATGATAATATTTATCCACCGTGTGCTGCTCGAACTGCATGGACAGGCGCCGGTGCGCGGCTTCCGTGCGGGCAAAACACAACACGCCGCTGGTCTCGCGGTCGAGCCGGTGCACCACGAATACTTTACCGTATTGCCGTTCGAGGGCAGCCTGAAGGCTGTCTTTGTTGCCAAAACGGTCGGGGATGGTCAAAAGGCCGGCAGGTTTGTTCACTACCAGAATATGGCCGTCCTCGTATAATACTTCGGAATGCTGCATAAGATTGTTAAGGGATTTTTGTTAATTCATATTCTATTTCATCTCCCCCGGAAACCACAACCTGTTTAAAACCAAGTCGATGTAAAAGTTGTATTGCTTTCGGGTTTTGTATCGAAGTAATGGCTCTGATACATTTCAGGCCAATGTGCCTAAAACCAAACGTTATGGCAGATTTCAGTGCCATGGTCATATACCCTTGTCCGCGAAAGGCTGTCAACAAAACGCAGCCCAATTCACCCGTTTCATTATCAAATCCGCGATAGTATCCGCATGTGCCTACCACTTTTTTACTTGCATTATCGACAATGGCCCAGTGAATGGAGTTACCGGACAAATAATCCCGGTCTATTCTGGCCTGCATTTCAATGGCTTCTGTTGTTGTCCGGGCCTGTTTAGCGTCGTAAAAGGAAATTTCAACGATATCTGGAATATCCGTGGGCAAAATTTGACGTAAAACGATATTGCCTGCTTCAACAACCGGGTAGCTGCTATAGGGTGGTAGGTTCATTGCTTTTTAATAAGTCTGCTGAAACGTTTAATTCGAAAGGCATAATGGCTCCACACAATGCTGCCGCCGTAAATGCCATTCCGGTTCTCCCGGCCAACGCGTTCTTTTTCCACTATGGCTGCAATTTCCCGCCGTTTGCGCAGCGTTTTTCCAAAATTCTTATAAAATGAAAAATGCGCCTCCACGATAGACCAGATGGCGCGAAATTGCCTTTTGAGCAAAAAGCGCGCGCCGGCCAGGCCGTCGAGCAACAGGCGCGCCGGCAACAGCCAAAGCAATTTGGCCGCCGGCTCATTTTTCAACAGGGTAAACAGGCTGTTCCGGAAATTGAGAAACACCTTGCGCGGGTTTTCGTATTCCAGCGTTCCGCCGCCAAGATGATAAACGACCGATTCGGGGAAACACCATACCTGGTAGCCGGCGCGTTTGAGGCGCCAGCAAAGGTCTATTTCTTCGTTGTGCGCGAAATAATCGCCGTCGAACCCCCCAAAGCGGTGGTACAGATCGGCCCGGATAAAAAACGCGGCGCCGGCTGCCCAAAAACACTCTGCCGCTTCGTCATACTGTCCCCGGTCTTCTTCGCAATAACTGAAGATGCGCCCCCGGCAAAAAGGATAACCCAGATAGTCGATCCAGCCGCCGGCCGCCCCCGCGTATTCGAAACGCCTCTTGTCGTGCCACGACAGAATTTTGGGCTGCGCTATCGCGATATTCGGGTTATCGCGCATGGTTTTCAAAACAGGTTCCATCCAACCCGGCGTTACTTCCACGTCGGAGTTCAGGATCACATAAATATCGCTTTGCACCTGCCGCAAGGCTTCGTTGTAGCCCTGCGCAAAACCGTAATTCCGTTTCAGGTCAATTACCTCAATATCCGGATACCGTTCCTGCAAAAATGCCAGCGAATCGTCGGGCGAGCCGTTATCGGCCACTATGATACGCGCCCCGCCACTGTGCGCTACCACCGGGGGCAGGTATTGCTCCAGATGCCGGCGGGTGTTGTAGTTGAGGATGACAATGGCGGGACCAAACCGCTTCAGTATTTCCACTTTATCGGCCTCTATTTGCGCCTTGAGCGCTACCAGATCTTCCAGTTTTTTATCGGAACGAATAAAATCCATGACTTCCACCACGATCTCCCGGTCATACAGATCGCCTTCGAAATCAAGCAGATGTACCTCGATCGTTTTGCCCGCGGCGCCTTCGATGGTAGGGCGGTGACCGATGTAGAGCAT
>CALEYM010000386.1 GCA_937926185.1 uncultured Bacteroidota bacterium
AGAAGGAAGAGGTTCTGGACGTAACTTTCAGGTTTTTGATTTTGGATAAAGCGTTGATGATCTCTTCGGTCATTCCATCGCTGAAATACTCATTATCCTTATCGGCGCTCATGTTGACAAAGGGCAACACTGCGATAGATTTAGTTTGTTTTTTTTGCCTGCCTTTGAGGTCAGAAGGCGAAGGCGCCGTTATGCCTTCATTCGTTACCGAAAAAACCTCCATGGGATGGGCAATATTTTTAAACTCGAAATATCCAAGGGAGGCGGTTAAAATCTGAGGATGGTTTTTGAGTTCGTCGTTTAAACTGGCGGAAAGCAGAATGGACCCGGCAATACCCAAGTTCTCGATGCGGGAAGCGAGATTTACACTGTCGCCGTAAATGTCCGTACCGTCAAATACGATTTCACCGATATGCAATCCAATGCGTAAGGGTACGGTTTTGCCCGAATTTAACGCTTTTTGGATGGCAATAGCGCATTTCACCGCCTCCACGCCGCTTTGAAAAATGCTGAGCGTGCCATCGCCAAAATATTGCAGAATTTCTCCGTTGTAATGTTCATGTTCCCGGTCAAACACCTCCCGATGTCTGGTTCTGACTTCAGCGGCCATCGTTTCATTTTGTTGCATTAAAGCGGTATATCCGACAATGTCGGTGAACATGACCGCGGCAAGCCGCCGGGTTTTGTTTTTTTGAATCATCTTTAAACTTTGTGTTATCGGGACGCCCTGCTACAATCCGAATAAATGTATCCGGACATATCCAGAACCTGACTGATCCGCCAATGATAAAGCTTTTCAAAAATGTATACTACGTCTATTTCAACGCTCCGAATTGTCCGTCATCGTACACCTGGTTGTCCGAAAATGGACATTCACTTCGGAAAATAAAGGCGTAATGTATTGGTTTTAAATGAAATAAATTGCTGGCATGGCAATTGGAACAAAGGTGATCTTAACGACATCCTGCATGTTTCGACACAACCTGCTCATTATTTACCGCAATATTCTCCGTTCCAGAGCCTCATTTTTTATCAACCTGACCGGCTTGTCCAGCGGTCTGGCCTGCGCCTTGCTGATCTGCCTTTGGGTGAACGACGAGTGGCGATTCGACAAGTTTCACGTTAATGAAGCGCGACTCTACCAGGTGATGGAGCGAAGCACGGAAAACGGACAGGTAGTGGTGCATGAGGCCACGCAGGGGCCTTTGGCGGAGGCCATGGCCAAAGATCTGCCGGAAGTGGCGGCAGCAGTGCCCGTGATGTCGCTGGTGAAGGAGGGCGTGACATTTGTATTGAAACACGGGAATAAATCGGTGCGCTCAGTCGGGAATTTTGCCGGCCGCGACTTTTTTAACGTGTTTAGTTTCCCGCTCGTCGACGGAGACCCCAAACAGGCGCTTGCCGACCGGAATGCCATGGTGATCTCCAGCGATCTGGCAATAAATCTGTTTGGTACGCCCGGTGAAGCCATGGGGAAAATGATTGAGTGGGAGGTTTTCGGCCAGAAAAAGCAATCGCTGGTAACGGGCGTAATGGAAAAACTGCCGGCCGGCAACTCCATGCCTTTCGATTTCGTGCTGACTTATGACCTGCTCCTGAACGAAATCTGGACCAACGGCCAGAAATGGTGGAACGAAGGCCCGCAAACTTATCTGCTGCTGAAAGAAGGAACGGACATCGCGCAATTCAACGCCAAGATCGCCCGCTTCATCAATGGGTATTTTCCGGAAACCATTTTTACCTTGTTTGTAAGGCCCTATTCAAGCGCCTATTTGTACGGGAAATATGAAAACGGCGTACAGGCCGGGGGCAGGATTGCTTACGTCCGGTTGTTTTCACTGATTGCCCTGTTCGTGTTGCTCATAGCCTGCATCAATTTTATGAATCTTTCGACGGCAAAGGCATCGCGGCGGCTGAAAGAAGTGGGCATCAAAAAAACCGTCGGCGCCAGCCGGGAAAGCCTCGTATTTCAGTTTCTGGGCGAAGCCGTACTGATGGCATTTGCGTCGCTGGCCGTGGCGCTGGCGCTGGCCAGCCTTTTGCTCCCGCAGTTCAACCAACTCACCGGGAAACAACTCGCATTGGATTTCAACCCCCGATGGGCGGGCATAGCCCTGGGCATTACGGCGCTGACCGGTATCTTGTCCGGCAGTTATCCGGCGTTCTATCTGTCGGGGTTTAAGCCTGTATCAGTTTTGAAGGGGCAATTGAAAAATGCGTTCAGCGAATTGCTGGCGCGCAAAGGCCTCGTGGTCTTTCAGTTTGTAATTTCCCTGGTGCTGATTGTCGCCGTAGTGGTCGTTTACCGGCAGGTGGAGTATGCGCAGAACAAAAACCTGGGCTACGACAAAGCCAACATTCTCTATTTCGACAAGGAGGGTAAAGTCGCCCAAAACACGGCGGATTTTCTGGCAGCGCTCCGGAAATTACCCGGCGTGTTGAATGCCTCGGCAATTCAGCAAAATATCGTGAAAAGCGGCGCCAACGCTTCCACCTACGGCATCGAATGGCCTGGGAAAACGGAAAAAGATCTGATCGATTTCACCGTGCGGGCCGTCGATTTCGACATGATCGAAACGCTCGGTATTCCATTCCGCGAAGGCCGTAGTTTTTCCGGCAACTTTGGCGCGGAGGAGAGCGGGCTGATTTTCAACGAAACCGCTATCAAAGCCATGGGGCTGAAAGACCCCGTAGGTCAGCCCATCAAAATGTGGGGCGAAGACAAAACTATTATCGGCGTCGTCAAAGATTTTCATATCGCCTCCCTGCATGAGCCGATTGCCCCGATGTTGTTTATGTACAGACCACAGAACACAACCATGATCATGGCTAAAATAGCGGCCGGCCGGGAGAAAGAAACGATAGAACGAATACAGGAATTTTATAAAAACTATAACCCCGGTTATGTGCTGGACTTTAAATTTCTCGACGACGAGTACCAGGCCCAGTACGTATCGGAACAACGCGTGTCCCTGCTGTCCCGTTATTTCGCCGGATTGGCCATCCTGATCTCTTGCCTTGGTTTGTTCGGCCTGGCAACTTTTACCGCCGAGCAGCGCACCAAGGAGATCGGTATCCGCAAGGTGTTGGGCGCATCGGCAGCGGGCATCGCGGGCCTGTTGGCCAAAGATTTTCTGAAACTCGTCGTACTGGCAATTGTCATTGCCACACCGTTGGCCTGGTGGGGCATGAACCAATGGCTGGCAGGTTTTGCCTATCATATCGGATTGCAGTGGTGGATGTTTGCGCTGGCGGGCTGCGCGGCCATTGGTATTGCGTTGCTGACGGTGGGAACGCAGAGCGTACGGGCGGCAGTGGCGAATCCGGTGCGGGCGCTACGGTCAGAGTGAAATTGTTAATTCTTCCCCTCAATTTTCTCCGACACTTTCGCCCGCCTTACCAGCCATTCCACTGCCAAGCGATACCCTTCCAGTCCAAGGCCCGCGATAACTCCTTCGCAGCAGGCCGAAAGGTAGGAATGGTGCCGGAAGGGCTCCCGCTTGTACACGTTGCTGATATGCACTTCCACCGCGGGCGTGCGGATGGCCGCCACGGCGTCGGCCAGGGCGATGGACGTGTGCGTGAGCGCGCCGGCGTTCAGCACGATGCCGTCGGCTTCGAAGCCGGCTCCATGCAGTTTGTCGAGCAGAGCGCCTTCGTGGTTGCTTTGAAAATATTCCAGTTGAATATGGGGGAATGCCGTCTTGAGGCCGAGGAAATATTCGTCGAACGAGTGCGGGCCGTAAATTTCCGGTTGACGGCGACCCAACAAATTCAGATTCGGGCCGTTGATGATGAGGATATTCATGTGTGGCGTTTTTGCAAAAATCTTCTCATTTTTGGAAAAATTTTAGCCCAAAGTCAGGGATTATGAAAAATTTACAAATTACCCCTCAAACCGCCGTCTGCCGCCTGTTTTTCCTGCTTTTTTGCCTCTGTTGCGCGGCTCCGGCCGGCCGCGCCCAGGGGAATGTCATCATATCGGAACCGATTGCCCTGCGCAACGATTACGGCTACGAACTGATCGGGCGGCTGAAAGACCGCATTTTGCTTTTCCGCGACAAATACGACGAGTTCGAAATTCAGGCTTTCGACAACCAGATGCGCATGTCGTGGAACCGCCGGCTGGAAGACCTCGACAAAAACGGCATCCAGATACTGGCCGTGGTAGGCGGTCGCAACGATTTTTCCGTGGTGTACAAGATCCGGCGGCGCGGCGTGACCACCGTACGGGTGCACAAATACGACCCCGGCGCCAACCTGATCGATACCATGACGGTAAAAAACTACGGCGAGCGGATGTTCTCCCCGCCGGCCGTGGATATCCTGCTCAGCGAGGATAAAAACTGTCTGGTGGCCGTCAACAACGCCGAACGCCCGCGCATGGAAACCACCTGTTTCATGCTCGATAAAATGCAGGTGTTGTGGGACAAAACCGTACTGCTGGAAGACAATTACTTCGATTCCAACATCAGAGCCATGACGCTGAGCAATGCCGGCGATTTTTTCTTAGTGACCGAGCGCAACAACCGCAAGGCCAAACTGGATGAACACGAATTTCAAATCCTGCATGTGCAAACCGCTTCCGAACGGATAACCCGGGCGCCCTTGACCGATTTTCTGACCCACGACGTGAAGTTTGCCTACGACAATCTGAACCGCCAACTGGTGGGCGCAGGTTTGTATGCCGACAAAAACCGCGAACGCGCCAACGGCATTTTTTACCTGAAGGTGACGCCGGGCGGCCAAACGCCTTCCCTGCGGTACGAAGCCTTTACCGACAAGGTGATCTCCATTCTGCGCCGCAAGGACGTGGAGGAAGACACCAAGGGCATAGCCGATGCCGACATCCGCCAGGTGATCCTGCGCCGCGACGGCGGGGCGCTCATCGTGGCCGAACGCCACCACGAAATACAACGCGGCACGGCCGCCGGCCGCGGCTTCTGGCGCGACGGTATGCGCATGGTCATGGATTTTTACTACGACGACCTGCTGCTCGTGGCGCTGCACCCATCGGGCGAACCGCATTGGACCACTGTTTTGCACAAAAAACAATACTCCCAGGACGACGAAGCGACCTTTTCTTCTTACTTCATGTTCCTGTCGCCCGAACGGCTGCACTTTATGTTCAACGACGAGATCAAATACGAAAACACGTGCAGCGAATACGTCGTGAGCCCCGTGGGCGAGTTCGACCGCAACAGCCTGATGAACACCTTCGGCCAGAACCTGCGCCTGCGCTTCCGCGACGCGCTGCAACTCAACGCCAACGAGTGCCTCGTACCCTCGGAATTCCGGAATAAATTGCGGCTGGTGTTGTTGCGGTTTTAGACCTTTGCCATCATGCAGCCCGAAGCCGTATCACTCCTCTACCGCGAACTCGTCCGCATCGCCGCGCACCCCGCCTGGACCGCGCGCGAAAAAGTACTGGCCCTGACGCTGCTGCTGGAAAATGTGTTTGTGGATGCTACCAAACGCGAACAACTGGCCTTCAGCACGTTGTTCGCCCGCGTCAGTTATGCCGGGCACCTGTTCCAGATCCAACCCGACACCCTGCGGGTGATCCATACCTTCCGGCGCCTGGCCATGCGCGTGC
This sequence comes from uncultured Bacteroidota bacterium, assembly GCA_937926185.1. Lineage (GTDB taxonomy): Bacteria > Bacteroidota > Bacteroidia > Chitinophagales > Saprospiraceae > M3007. Next base: position 5,597 of record CALEYM010000386.1, read on the forward strand.
GGCATGGGCACGACAGTGGCAGCGGGCGGCTTGTTCGGCTCGGCGTCAAAGCACTGGCAGAAACCCTGCTCATCCTCGGCAAAACAGCCATACCGCCGGAAGTGCTGGAACACTTGCCCGCCGATGACGAGTGGCGCTTTACGCCGCCCGAAATCTGGGACTACAAGGCCCGCGCCCGCGTGGTGGCCGTGCGCGACGAATCCGAAAACAACTTCTTCTGGGCTTACGACGAGGAAAATCCCGAACATCCCGTTCGGGTGCGCTACAACCTGCCCGAACGCAACGACAACTTCAACCCCACAATCCGTCTGCTGCGCTCGGTGTTCGGCTTCCCCGTCACGCTCAACCTGCTGGAAGTAGACATCGACCGGGAAGGCGACTACCGCCCGCGCATGTTCGTGGTAGAACCTGATTACCTGATGGACGTGACGGCAGTGGCGGAATGTTTCAAGGACAACGGCGCGCAACCGCTGGCTTACCTGGTCAAAAAATTCCTGCCCCACGAGGTCACGCCGGCCATCCTGCTGGGCAACATCGCCAATTTTTTCCTCGACCGCCTGCTCACAGAGCCCGACGCGGCATATCCTGAGCTGCTGCGCGAAACCTTCCGCCTGTTCCCCTTCGTGTATGCGCCCATGAGCGACAGCACCGTACGCGAAATTTCGAACAAAGCCCAAAAACACTATGTCAACCTGAAATCCATGGCCCGCCAGGGCTTCGCGCAGCAAAACATCGAGCCGGAAAACTGTATCCTGGAACCCACATTTTACAGCGAACAATACGGCCTGCAAGGCCGGCTCGACCTGTTCTACCACACCGATGAACGCGCGGCCATCGTGGAACTCAAAAGCGGCACGCCGTTCCGGCCCAACGCCTACGGCATCCAGCGCAGCCATTTTACCCAGACGCTGCTGTACGACCTGCTGGTGCGTTCGGTGTTCGGCCCGCAAACCGACCCGGCCAAATACATCCTCTACTCCGGCGCCGATGTGCAGCAACTGCGCTTCGCCCCTACCGTGGCTCCTGAACAATGGGAGGCACTGCAGGTGCGCAACCAACTCGTGGCCATCGAGCGCCTGCTGGCCAACATCCGCCCCGGCGACGAAGCCGTGCCCCTGCTCGAACGCCTGCGCGCCGGCAACGCCGATTCCCGCGATTTCCTGGCCCGCGATTTCGGCCTGTTCGAGGCGGCGTACGCCAAACTGAGTCCGGTAGAAAAAAAATACTTCAATGCCTTTGCCGGCTTTATCGCCCGCGAACAATGGCTGGCCAAAGTGGGCGACGAAAACGCCGACGCCCTCAACGGCAATGCCGCCCTCTGGCGCAGCAGTTTTGCCGAAAAACAGGAAGCCTTCGCCCTGCTCAGTCACCTGGAAATCGCCGAAAACCACGCCAATGAACCCGATCCTTATATTGTTTTCCGCAAAACGCATAAAACCAACCCGCTGGCCAATTTTCGCACCGGCGATATTGCCGTGCTCTATCCCGCAGAAACGGAAACCGGCACCGTACTCGACCACCAGGTGATCAAATGCACCATTACCGAACTCGGCAAGGACCGCGTGACCGTGCAGCTCCGTTACCGCCAGTTCAACCTCAAACCTTTTGACACCGACAGCCTTTGGAATCTGGAACCGGATATGTTGGATACGGGGTTTGTGACGATGTACCGGGGATTGTTCGAGTGGGCGGGGGCGGGGAAGACGGTGAGAGAAAGGGTGCTACGCCCCACCCCCATCCCCTCCCCCCTGGGGGAGGGGGGCTTGCCCACAAGCAACTATATGAGTTCAGATAAGGGAGCAGCCTCCCAGGGTCATCTAAAAAAAGGAGCTTTGGGGAAGCCACATGAAACATCGGGGGAACGTTGGATCTATCTGAAAAACTTCGTCCGTTCGTTGAGGAAAAATCAGACTGTGGCAGAAAGCGTATTATGGGAGAAACTTCGGGATAAACGCTTGAACGGTATAAAATTCCGCCGGCAACATGCTATCGATAACTATGTGGCAGATTTTGTGAGTTTGGAATACCGTCTGGTGATTGAGGTAGATGGAACAATTCACGATGAACAACCTGAGTACGATGCACTTCGAACTGAGTTTTTAAGTTTATATGGATTTAAGGTTTTGAAGCTTCGGAATGAAGATGTGATCAACCGACCGGACAAGGCATTATCTCTTATAAAAGAATCTATTGCTGTACGCAAACTTGAGATTAAGAATTCTTCTGACGCCGGAAATATACCGGATTTACAAATTTGTGAAACCTCAGCTCACTTTGAGACACAAGAACACTTTGTGAGAGATCAGCCTGGAATTCCCGAAAAAAAACGGGACCAAGCCCCCCTCCCCTTTGGGGGAGGGGATGGGGGTGGGGCCCTCACACCCGATCAATCCACCCTGTTAAAAAAAATCACCGCCTCCCCCCACTTTTTCCTGCTTTGGGGCCCGCCCGGCACGGGCAAAACCAGCGTCATGCTACGCGCCCTGGTGGACTGGGTGCTGCGTGAAACCGGCGACAACCTGCTGCTGCTGGCCTACACCAACCGCGCCGTGGACGAGATATGCGAATCGCTGGAATCGCTCGGCGGCGGTATCCGGGAGCAATACCTGCGTATCGGCTCACGGTTTTCCACGGCAGAACGTTTTCGCGACCGGCTGCTGAGCGCGCGGATCGCCGGCGTGAACTCCCGTGCAGAACTGCGGGCCGTGCTGGAGCCCTGCCGTATTTTCGCCAGCACGGTGGCTTCTTTTGCTCAAAACGACAAACTGCTCGAAATCAAAAAATTCCAGCGTCTGATCGTCGATGAAGCTTCGCAGATACTGGAGCCGCAACTTGTCGGTTTGCTCACCCGCTTCGAACACTTTGTGCTCATCGGCGACCACCGGCAGCTGCCGGCTGTCACCACCCAACGCCCCGAACAGACCGTCGTGACCGACCCCGACCTCAACGCTATCGGCCTGACCGACCTGCGCGATTCCTATTTCGAACGCCTGTACCGGCTTTGTCTGATCGAAAATATGGACCAACACTACGGACGGCTCAGCCGCCAGGGCCGCATGCACGCCGATATCATGGATTTCCCCAACCGGCACTTCTACGGCGGTTTTTTGCAAACCCTGGCCGGCGACGAGCCGGAGGAAGGTCATTATCAGCATAAGCTGATACACCGGCCCTTCCCTTGGGAAACCCCACCCCGACCCTCCCCTAAAGGGGAGGGAGACGCGGCACACTCTACGTCTCCCTCCCCTTTAGGGGAGGGCCGGGGTGGGGTTCGGGGTGGGGTTTCGCGCGTCCTTTTCCTCCCCGTCCTCTCTCCCAATGCCCTGCCCAACCAGAAAACCGCTCCCGCCGAGGCGGAAATGGCGGCGCGCCTGGTCGCTTTTTTCAAAAATTTATATGCCGAAGAAGGCCGCCCCTGGCGCACCGATCAGAGTCTGGGTATCATCACGCCCTGGCGCGCCCAGATCGCCCAGTTGCGCGAAACCCTCGCAGCAGCCGGTGTCGATCCCGACGAGATCACGATCGACACCGTTGAGCGCTACCAGGGCGGCGCGCGGGATATTATCCTGCTCTCCTGCTGCGTCCATTCCGTTTCACAATTGAACAACCTCGTCAATCTATCCGGCGAAGGCGTGGATCGCAAACTGAACGTGGCGCTCACCCGCGCGCGGGAGCAGGTGATCGTACTGGGCAATCCGGAGGTGCTGCGGGAAGACCCGCGATACAGGGAGTTTATGGAGCGATACGGAGCATAGGCCGCTTGCTTCTCACATCGCCCCCAATTGCTTCAGGTATTTCTCCGAGTTGGCTTTGGTTCCCGGATTCGGGTTCAGGCTCAGCGATTTTTTAAAATTTTTGATCGCGTTCTCTTTGTCGCCTTTCAGGGCATACGCCTCGCCCAGGCTGTCCCAGGTATTCGCGCTTTCGGGATACCGTTCGGTATTGAGTTTGAACATTTTGATCGCTTCATCGAAGCGCTTTTCACCGATCAACTGGTAACCGTATTGGTTGAGTTCGGCCTCGGTAGACACATGCAGGGCTTTTTCCTCGGTTTTTGCCGCTTCGTCGGCCTTGCCTGTTTGGCGCAGCAGGCCGGCTTTTGTGTTCAGGGTGGTAAAATTCGCGTTTTGGGCAATGGCCTGATCGATCCATTTCAGGCCTTTTTCCTGGCCAACTTTGTTTTGCTGCGTGTATGCGGCGGCCGAGGCATAGCCTTGCCAGTTGAACCCTACCGGACCTTTCAGTTCCTCGGCAGCGTTGGCCAGTACGATATCGTCTACCGCGAATTCGATTTTGACGGGAAATTGTTTCTTTTCCCAGTTGAGTACGAGTTCACCGCCGTTTTTGGCGAGATTGATAAAGTCGAAGGTTAACAGTTCGGTGTGCGAATTGGCGCGCAGTTGAATGGGGGCCCGGAGTTGATCGCGGGCGGGATCGTACCAGAAACTGCCCCAGGAGCGGCTGTCTTTGGACAGTACCACTTCGCCCGTGTCGTCCTTATTTATCACAAAAAACAAACCGTACCTGCCTGCCGGGACGGCCTGGCCTTCCACTTTTGCGTCGTGTGAAAATTCGATGACGGTGTTTTCATTGGCGCCTGCCCGCCAGGGCGCGGGGTGCTGCGTGCTTGCATTCTGTACCGTCCAGCCGTAGGGCACCAGTTCGCCCCATATTGCCCGGCCTTTCACGGAGGGTCTGGAATATTGGACTTTAACTTTGGATATGCCGATGGTTTGTGATACCGAAGCCGCCGGGCTTGCCGGGCGCGGCGTGGTAATGCCTTGCGTCCAGGATTGAACGGATAGCAGTACGGCGAGGAACAGGGGAATAGAACGGAGGGTGAGCGTTTTTGTCATATCAGAATTTTTAGTGTGTGAACGCTTCAAAATACGGAAAGGGGCAAGAAGGCCGCGTCGTTTGACCGGAGGCTCAATTTAGCCGTACATAATAGCGAAAACAAGGGCTAAAACCCGTTTTTTCTCGACAAATTTGCGTTCACGGGTAGTGAATTACCGGGATCGAATGTTGAATCCGGCGGCTGGCACAGTAAACCAACTGCGTATTCTGGACAATAAAAAAGCGGAACTCATTCTGAGCGTACACAAAGGTTACCGGCCCGACGGTACACATCATCCCCCCATTCCTCGAGTATTGTGAACGACGGAAAATTAGTAGAATAGTAGTTCGGGTTAGAGTGGGATTTAAGGTGCCGAACTTAATTATTTTAAATGACTATCCGGATAGTCATTTAAAATAATTAAGTTC
>CALEYM010000387.1 GCA_937926185.1 uncultured Bacteroidota bacterium
AAATGCGCCAGCGTGCCTGTGTCCAGATGCAACAGGCAGAGGGCCAGGGCGTACACAGATAAAGCAAAAATAGCCACGTACAACAGGAAAACCCAGTTGAACGCCGCGCCGAACAGGTAGAAAGCGTAGTTGTAAAACAGGTAAACCAGCAGCCCCAGCCAGATAAGATGCGCCCGCCGCGAGCCCCGGTCGGTCCGGCGGATGGCGATGAACAGCGCCGGAACTACCAGTACCAGGGTTACCCAGTCGTTGTTTTGCCACACCAGGCGGTAGAATTCTGTGTCGCGGTAAAGGTTGGGAAGCAGCAAGCCACCCAATGAAGCGATGGCGCTTAAGGCAATAAGGAGATAGGAAAGGGTGCGGGCCGTTTTCATGTTGCGATTTTAATAATTTAGGGCAAGCTACAGGAGTGCAGACCGGCTTTTTATTGAGTATGGTCACCGGTAAAAATGATTCTTTCTCCATCCATGCTCATCGTTCCCGGGGAAAATGTATTTCTACCCGCACCTTGTTACTGTTATTCAAATTTGATGTTTTTCGTCAGCGCCTCCCAATCATCCGTCCGAAACGGCTCGGCGGGCAGGCCCGCTGCGTTGTACAGGTTGCAATCCGCGGGCGCGTCGGCCCAGCCGTAACGCACGGCCTTTGGGTCGGGCACATCGGGGTGGCGTATGATGATTTTATTACCATCAATAACAGCGGTAGCGTAGTAGAATTTTTTATCGGCGCCGGCGATTTCAAAACCTTTGAGGTAGCCGTATTTGTCTTTTACCACGAGCTCGCCGCCGCTTGTTTCCATCGAGATTTCGGCCTTGCCCCCCGAAAAAACGGCTTTTTTGAAAAAAGGCCCACGGTGGATCACATTTTGATGATAAGCGATCTTTAAGGCATTTAAGGCCAGGCGCTTGCCCACGTCCTGCTTATTGGTCGGGTGAATATCATCGGGATTACCGATGTCGAGGCTGACGGCCATGCCGGTTTTGGGTACCTGAAGGGTAAGGGCCTGGGCTTCGCGCAATTCGGCCCAGGTGCTGCCTTCGTTGCTGCTTTGGTTGCGGCCGAAACTGGATAGCTGCACAAACAGGAAGGGAAATTCGTCGCCCCAATCCTGCCGCCAGTTTTTTATCATTAACGGGAACGATTGCCGGTACTGCCAGGCCCTGCCCGTGTTGGATTCGCCCTGATACCAGATCACGCCGGCAATGGGGTAGGGTATGAGCGGAGCGATCATGGCATTGTACAGTATGGCGCCTTCGTTGTTCATCCAGGGTTGGTAGCGGTGCGGCTCTTTCCAGGAAGGCATCATGTTCCATTGTACGTCGAGCAGAGGCAGGCCGTTTTTATCGTCGAGCGCGACTTTGAAATCCTGCGCCGGCCCCATAAATCCCATTCCGAACCACTCGGGGTCGCGCATGGCGTTCATTTTGATGAGCAGGGAATTTTTACCGGTACGCCAGGCGCCGGGCGGGATGTCGACAGAGACGCCGTTTTTGCGATAACCTTCAAAAACCCGTTTCCCATTGATATAAAATACCAGGTCGCCGGTATTGCGGCCAAAGTCGATGCGGGTGGATTGATTGGAATATTCCGCGGGAAGATCGAGATACCGTTGTATGTAGGCGCCGCCGCGAAAAACCCAGACGCCTTGCCAGTCCCATTGGCCGTTGGGTCTGATCTTCAGCCAGTTGGAGTAGTCGTAGTTTTCGTTCAGGTAAGCATTTTCGTCTACCGAAGCAATGGGGTAATCGGGCCGGCCATAGACTTTTTTGATCAGTTTCTCCTCCCAACGCCGGGCGTCCTCTTCCCAGCTGCGGGCCATGATTTTGGGGTAATAATTCAATACTTCCGAGCCGGCCATCGCGGCTTCGCTGATCCAGCTTTCCACCTGGGAACCGCCCCAGGAGGAGTGAATAAGGCCTATGGGCACGTTTAGTTTTTGGGTGAGTTCGCGGGCGAAATAGTAACCGGCAGCTGAAAATTCACTTGCCGTTTCCGGTGAGCAGACCTGCCATTCGCCGTTTTCCAGGTCTTTTTTCGGCTCGAAGGCCATTTCATGTGGCACTTCGAAATGGCGGATTTGCGGATAATTGGCCGCGGCGATTTCCGCCCTGGCATTGTCGGCCTGTCGTAAGCGCCATTCCATGTTGGATTGTCCCGAACAAAGCCAGACCTCGCCGATAAGTATGTCTGAAAGAGTAATTGTTTCGTTTTGGCTTTTTATCGTCAGCGTATAAGGTCCGCCGGCGGGCTGCGACAGCAGTTCTGCCTTCCAGCGTCCGTCGGCGCCCGTTGTTGTGGCCGTCGACAGGCCGTTCAAAGTCAATTCCACCGTTGCGCCGGGCCGGTGTTCGCCCCAGATGCGGATGGGCTTTTCGCGCTGCAATACTATATGGTCGCTGAAAAGCCGGGCCACTTTGAGTTGGGCGGAAAGGGGAAGGGTAAGCAGGAGAAACGGGAGGAGCAAAAAGCGGCGCATTTTGTTGGTTTGTTGATCTGTTGATTTGTTGATTTGTTGATTTGAGGGCCCTGGGCTCGGCCACTCAGATCAACAAATCAACAGATCAACATTACAGCAAAAAATTATGGTGCAACGACAACTGTAACTGACCTTTTTTGCTATTCTCCAGAATCTGACTCATATACCCGGCCTGTATGCCAAGGCGGTCAGTTAACATATAACCCAGGGCTGCATAGGCGCGGTTGCGGTCGAAAATGGGGCCGTTGTCGATTTTCCGACCATTGATAAACACCTCGTTGTATAGGGCCAGGTAGATGGCTTTTTTAGTCATTGTTTTTTGACTGATCGGCGTATTGATGAATAATGCGTAGCGGTACCGTGTGCGGAAATCGCGGTCGCGGATAAAACGTTGTTCGTAGCGAAAACGGTGCATTAGGCGTACCCGGCCGATGCCTTGACGCAGCAGGGCTTCCTGGTAAATCCGGTTTTCGGCGGTGAAAGCCGTATTGTCAGAGCCTTCAGGTTCCGAGCGGATGAATCCGTAGCCGGCTGTGAAAGTGGCTGAATTGTCTTTCAGGTTGTATTGCAGGCCGCCGCGGAGCAGCAGTTGTTCGAGGTCGCCGATGATATTGTGGTTGCGGTACTGCGCTTCGAGGTGCAGGCTCAACGGGCTGTTTTTGAAACGGGCATTGCCAAAATACATATACCAGGCGCCGGTTTCGCTGTTTTGTGCATAGGAAGGCAGGGGAAAAAAGGTTAGTAAGGTGTATAAAAAAAATGATTTGATCGCGAAAGTCGTCCTGTTCATCATCAAATTTCACGGCTGTTTTTTCTTATAATTTTACACCTGCTCCGATTCTCAGGTGGAACCAATTTTTCATAAACCATGCCCCCGATCCGGAGGTTTTCATTTCCTGTATGGTTAACAACGGATTTTGCTCTTTTTCCTGAATATAATAGTTGTCCAGGATACTCAAAGGCAAATTCAAGTCAAAATACAAGTTCTTTTTGGCTTTAAATACGATTCTGGGGATAACGCAAACCCGGTTGCCTGCTACGATCCTGGACAGTCGCGCCGCACCGGAAATATTGGGCAAAATGTCGCTGTAATGAAAATAAGGTTGAAACCCGATCCCGATTTGCGGTAAAAACAACTTCGAAGAAGATTTTATATAGTAGTTGAATTCGTATCGGATGCTAAAATCGACAACTGTTTTTTGTTCTCCGCTGATGGGTATGGGTAAATTGTTATCCTGATTATCTATAATTCGAATATCATCTTTTTTCCCGATGACCAGGCGCGACAATTCAATTTCATGGCTATATTTTGGGTGTGAAAAACTCAGCGCGGGGGAAAAATGTCCGAAGGAAAATCCTTTTTGGCTGGAGATGATGGTTCGTTGGCGGACGAATTTTTCATATTCAACCCCAACATCTTCCAAACCGGCATACATCTTCAGGCTAACTATCCGGATATTTTCCTGGGTATTTCCGGACGCGGCGATAAAAATAAGGGCAGACAAAAGCAACAGGTTTCTCATCAGTCAAATTTTTTAAGATAAGGGAAAATACGTGAGAAAAAGCGCTTGTCCTGATTGGCGTTGCGATCTCTTCTGTGGTTGCTTGCCCCCCCCTTATTAGTTACTGACCGGCCCCTCCCCTGTATTTTTCAATTGCCGCCTTGATATGCTCTTTCCGGTTTTCCGGGTCGGGGTGTGTGCTCTGGAATTCGGGTACCCGGTTGGGGCCGGCGGCCTGTTTAAGGATTTCCATCACGTCGATCAGTTGTTCGGGGTCGTATCCGGCCTGCAGCATGAAGCGTACCCCGAGCTCGTCACTTTCCAGTTCCTGATCCCGCCCATATTTCATTTGCAGCATATTCGACACCATCTGGGCAATATAGCCGCTGTTGGGATTGCCGGGGTCGTAGGTAGCCATAGTTACTGCGCCGGTGAGGCCTTGCGCCAGTTCCATTTGCGCCAGTTTTTCGGCGCTGTGCCGCGCCACCACGTGGCCGGCTTCGTGCCCCAGGATGCCGGCTAACTGGTCTTCGCTTTTCAAACGCGCGAGCAGGCCGGTAGTAATAAATATTTGCCCGCCGGGCAGCGCGAAAGCGTTGATGGTATTCGGGTCGTTGATCAGGTGAAATTCGAAGTGATTGTTGTATACCGTTTTGGCGGCATCGGAATTGCGCACAATGCGGTCGCCAACGCGTTTTACCAATTCCGCTGCTTCATGGTTGGTGATCTCGCCGCCCATCTCGGCCATCATTTGCGGCGCGCTTTGCAGGCCCATGGCCACTTCCTGTTCCGGCGAAATGCTGATGTGTTGTTTTTCACCGGTAATTTCGTTGTAAGAACTGTTGCAGTAGTAACGCGAGAGGGCGATACCGGCCAGCAAAACGGCGATCAAGAGTTTGGGCGAAGGGCCGAGACCGCCGCCGCCCTGGTTTCTTCCGAGCATAAGATGCAGAGTTGATAGTTTATGAA
>CALEYM010000388.1 GCA_937926185.1 uncultured Bacteroidota bacterium
GGAATTATATCTTTGCCCCTCTTTTTTAAACAGCAGAAACAGGGTCAAACATCTATGTGGAAAAAATCGCTTCCCCTCATACTAATCCTCCTCGCCGGAATGATCTTTCAGGCCATGGCGCAACAACCTGCCGCGAAACAGGAGCCGGCATCGCCCGGCCCGCCGGCCATCCCGCAGGCCATACCGACCAAAGACAGCGTACTGGTCACGGTCGTATTGAAACATCAGCAAAATAAAAACCTGCAGGAAATCCGTCGCGTACTGGAAGCCCAGGGATTCTGGGACATGTTCCCCCCCGAGGATTCCCGTGTGGTTTCCTGGACGCTCGCCATGGGCCTTGGACATGTGATCGTGCTGCAATTGCCGGCCAACGCCATTCGCCGGCTCAACCTGGCCATCGAAAACGGCGCCTGGGGCGCCTATGATTCCGAGATTTATTTGTCCTACGACTACCAGTCCATCTGGCGGGAATATATCGAAAAAAGGGAAGAGGCCCGGGATGACAGGAATTAATTGAGTTCATTGAGTGATTGAGTGATTGAGTGATTGAGTGATTATTTCATACGCCGCCTACGGCGTCGTAACATTCCATTGATTGGCGGAACGCCGCCTTAGGCCGCTCAATCACTCAATCGCTCAATCACTCAATCACTCAATCACTCAATGGCACAAACCGTATCGACAAGGAATTGACGCAGTGGCGGGTGTTTTTAGGGGTCATGCGTTCGCCGTTGAAAACGTGGCCGAGGTGGCCGCCGCAATTGGCGCACAAGATTTCAGTGCGGCGCATGCCAAAAGAGTTGTCGGTGTGACGGATTACGGCGCCGGGGATTTCGTCGTCGAAGGAGGGCCAGCCGCAACCGCTGTCGAATTTGTCGGAAGAACGGTATAAAGGAGCGCTGCAGCGCCGGCAAATGTATGTGCCGGCGGCTTTGTGGTTCCAGTATTCGCCGGTAAAGGCGCGTTCGGTGCCTTTCTGCGCGATGACATATTCTTCTTCAGGGGTGAGTTTGTTCCAGTTTGATTGTTTTTCTTCCATAAATCTTTTTCGTGCACGGGTTAAAATCAAAATCCGGAACAAATTTGCGCCCAAAAAGATGACTTAAAAGGTTATCTTGCAGACAAATTCCCGCGATCGATGTTGAAAAATCTGTTATTTCCCGCTTTTCTCGCGGCCGCATCGGGCCTGCCGGCTGCCCCCGCCCCCGATTTCACCGTCACGGATTCCGATGGAAACATGCGCCATTTGTATGCTGATTTTGTCAACCAGGGCAAAGTGGTGGTGCTGGAAGTTTTTTTTATCAATTGCCCGCCCTGCAACACCCATGCCCCACACTGGCAAAATCTTTATACTTCCATGAAGGGGCTATACGGCAGCCAGGTCGAATTCCTCATGCTCAGTAATAAAAGCGCCGACAACAATGCTGCCGTGGCACAGTATAAAACCTCGAAAGGGCTTACGATGCCCGCCGCGGGATCGAATGGCGGGAGCCTCGCGGCGGTGCAGCCTTATGAAAACGGCCAGTTCGGCACTTTTTACGGAACACCTACATTTATTATAATTACGCCCGGTTCCGGTGAAGTGATTTTTGATGTGCGCGGCAACAGCGCCTCGGAAACCATGAGCCTGCTGAGCCAGGAAATTGCGCAGTTGTTGCAACTCCCCAGTTGCCATATAGTTTCAACTCAGGGCGATACCCTGCAAAACTATACCCTTACGGTATCTGTTCCCGGAGGTGCAACTCAAACCAAACAGATAACCGGTGGCGAATATTCCCTTGAAGATTTTTCGGGACTTCCGAATGTGCCTTTCTACGAAGCCACCCCGGCAAAAAACAACGATCCGCTCAACGGGGTCAGCACCTTCGACCTGGTGCAGATCAACAAACAAATCCTGGGTATCGAACCGTTTCAGCATCCCTGGCAATTTATCGCCGGCGACGCCAATGGCTCCGGCACTCTGACCACTTTCGACATCATCGAATTGCGCAAACTTATCCTGGGCGTTTACGACTCCCTGCCCCAGGTCGGTTCCTGGGTGTTTTCGCCTTCATTCGACACGATAAGTCCGCTGGAATGTCCTGTTTTCACAGCTATCAAAAAAGGCGACGTGAACGGCAATGCCGATCCTTCCACATTAACCGGAAAAGCGGAACCCCGAACGGAGGAACCGCTGCCGCTATTGTTCGAAAACCAATGGCTGGAAACCGGCAAGGTTTACCGGGTCATTTTGCGCTCCGGGAAGCCCGGATATTTTGAAGGCTTACAAATGGCAATCCGGTTCGATCCGGAAGCCTTCCATATTGAGGCGGTTGAATCGGGTCTTTTACCGGGTTTCGGTTTGGACGCCTGGCATTTGAATTCCGGGAGGCTTGCACTGAGTTGGGTAGGCGCTGCACCGGTAGATATAAAAGTTTCCGATCCCTTGCTGACAATTATTATCAGGGTTAAACGAGCAGGTTGGATCGGCGAAAATTTGTTTTTAGAGCAAAACGCCTTGCATGCCGAAGCGTACGGTGCCGGCAAAAGGATACAAGCGCTGATTTTGGAGCCACTTCGGCAGAGATCGGCAGTTGTCATTTGGCCCAACCCCGCGCGGGAACAATGTACCCTGGCATGGGAATCTGCCACCTCGGAAAAGGCATTGTTACAGATCGTTGATTTTTCCGGTAAAGTTGCGCATACGGAAACTGTCTCCCTCATCAAAGGCGCCAATTTGCTGCAACTTAAACCGGCCGGACTTTCGCCCGGGGTCTATGGCGTTTGGATCAGCCGTCAGCTTGCCGGAAAATTGCTGTGGTTTCCCTAACGATCAATGAATTGTTCGCTGCATTGAAAACCAAATCAAATTCTTCGGCTACCGCATATTTATCCCGTTTCTCCAAATTACCTTTGCCCCGATGGAGATTTTAGCGCAAATCATCTTCTGGGGCAGCGTATTGGGCCTGGCCCATACGTATCTGTTTTATCCCCTCCTGATGCGCGTACTGGCCCGGAACAAACAGCCTAACCAGACCATTTATGCGTCAAATGACCCGGACTTACCTGTTGTGTCGGTGCTGATGTCGGTGTACAATGAAGAGCGGGTGATTGCCGGCAAACTGGAAAGCCTGAAGGCGCTGAAATATCCTGACGATAAATTGCGCATCTATCTCGGATCTGATTCTTCCGGCGATCAGACGGAAACCATTATCCGGCATTTCATGGCACAAAATCCAGGTTTGGATATCCGGTTTTATCCCTTTTCGCAACGCCGGGGCAAACCGCCAGTGATCAATGATCTGGCGCGCCTGGCAACGGAATCCGGCAACGCGCAGAAGGCTGACCAGGCGCAATGTCACGTCTTTTTACTCACCGATGCCAGTGTGATACCGGAGCCGGACACCTTGTATCGCCTCGTCCGGCATTTTAAAAACACCCATATCGGCGTTGTCGATGCGCACATGCGCGGCACGGGCTTGCGGGAAGACGGGATAAGCCGAAGCGAAGCGCGTTATCTGGGCGGCGAAGTGCGGCTAAAACACCACGAAAGCCTGGCCTGGGGTATGATGATCGGGCCGTTTGGCGGTTGTTATGCCCTGCGGGCCGACCTGTTCGAGCCCGTGCCGCCCAACTCCCTGGTGGATGATTTTTGGCTGGTTTTCCGCGCACTGGAGAAAGGTTATGCGGCAATTAATGACCTGGAAGCCGTCTGTTACGAAGGCGCGACGCATAGGGTGGCCGACGAATATCGCAGGAAAAAACGCATCGCGGCGGGCAGTTTTCAAAACCTGGGCAGGTTCCGGCGTTGGATATTGCCACCGTTCACCCGACTCGGATTTGCTTTTTTCTCCCACAAAGCGCTTCGTTGGTTCGGCGGTTTTTTTTTGCTGGCAGCCTTTTTGTCGCTGGCGACCCTGACAGGAATCAACTATTTTTACCAGGTTCTGTTTTGGGTGTTGCTAAGCGTCATATTGGCCGTTTTCGGACTGAATTATTTACAAAAACGTTTAAAAATCAAACGCATTCCCTTCGTGACAAACATGGTTTACTTTGCGGCCATGAATGTCGCTCTGATCGACGGATTTTTTAAGTGGCTGCGCGGGATTCGTGAGAACACCTGGCAGCGAACAACCCGGGAATAAATTTTAAAAATGTCAACTCAACTCAACTCAATAGAAGAAGCCATAACCGACCTGCGCGCCGGCAAAGTCATCATTGTGGTCGACGATGAAGACCGCGAAAACGAAGGCGACTTTATCTGTGCTGCCGAGATCATCACCCCGGAGATCATCAACTTTATGGCGATGCATGGCCGGGGCCTCATCTGTACGCCCATCGAGGAAAAACGCGCGGATGAACTGGACTTGCCGCTAATGGTCAATGCCAATACGGCCCTGCATGAAACGGCATTTACCGTATCCATCGACCTCATCGGGAACGGTTGCACCACGGGCATCAGCGCCTACGACCGGGCCACCGGTATCCGGCATTTGACTAATCCGCAGACTAAGCCCAGCGATTTTGCCCGCCCCGGGCATATTTTCCCCCTTCGCGCCAAAACCGGAGGCGTGCTGCGGCGCACCGGGCACACCGAAGCAGCCGTAGACCTGGCACGGTTGGCCGGCTTTTTTCCCGCGGGTGTTTTGGTGGAAATCCTCAACGCCGACGGCTCTATGGCCCGGCTCCCGCAATTGATGGAGGTGGCCCAAAAATTTGATTTGAAAATTATCTCCATCGACGAACTGGTGGCCTACCGGATGCGGACTGAGCGCCTGATCCGCCGGGAAATGGAAACGAAAATGAACACCCTCTACGGCGAATTTGAAGCCGTGGTTTTCACCGACATATCCTGTGGCGACTGCCACCTGGTGCTGAAAAAAGGCGAGTGGCAGGAAGACGAACCTGTGCTGGTGCGCGTTCATTCCTGGTCGGAAACAGGCGGAATCCTGGGCAACCTGCTGGCCGATTACGGCGCCCAAATACAATATTCCCTGAAAACCATTGCCGGGGCTGGCAAGGGCGCTTTTGTTTATCTGCGCCAGGGCGACAAAGCCAACCTGCTGACCCGGCTCAAAATTTATAAACAATACATGGACGACGGCGAACCCGAAAAATTTGAACTCCATACCAGCATGGGCAAAAAAGACTTCGGCGTGGGCGCACAAATCCTGCGCGACCTCGGCATCAGCAAAATCCGACTGCTCACCAACCACCCAAAACCCCGCACAGGATTTATCGGCTACGGGCTGGAAATTGTGGAAAACGTACAGATCGGGTAAAGGGGGCTCCGCCAACCCTTTTACCCGAAACCCAATAATTTTTTATTTTTGCCCCATCTTTAGTATTTATGAAAAAAAAGACCGCTGTCACACCTTATAGTTCGGATGAAAGTAAAAAAGCGCAGGTCGAGCGGATGTTCGATAAAATCGCGCCCCGCTACGACTTGCTGAACCGCGTCTTGTCGTTGGGTATCGACGTGTGGTGGCGCAAACACGCCCTGGGGTATTTGAAGGCGGGACAACCGCGGAATATCCTCGATGTAGCAACCGGCACTGCCGATGTGGCGCTGCTTGCCGCTAAATTATTAAAACCGGAGCGCATTACCGGCATCGATATTGCCAACCAAATGCTCGACATCGGCCGGCAAAAAATCCGGTCACAGGGCCTGGAAAGTGTCATTGAACTCAAAACAGGCGACAGCGAGCAGCTTGAATTTCCCGAAGCCAGCTTCGATGCCGTGACCGTAGCCTTCGGCGTTCGTAACTTTGAAAACCTGGAACGCGGACTGGCTGAAATGCTACGGGTGCTGCGTCCGGGCGGCCAGGCCGTGATCCTGGAATTTTCCAGGCCGCATATTTTTCCCTTTAAACAGTTGTACAATGCCTACTTCAAATACGTTTTACCCCTGATCGGACGTTTAACCAGTCGCGACATGCGGGCCTACACCTACCTGTTTGAAAGCGTGCAGGCATTTCCCGAAGGCGATCAATTTCTCAACATTTTATCCAAAACCGGTTATCAAAATCCACGATGCGAACGACTTACGCTTGGAATATGTTCAATCTATCACGCCGTAAAAGCGCAATGAACAAAACGCAAGGAGTTATTCACCCCCGTTCCGTTTTATTTTATCTCTTTTTCCTTGCTATTTGCGCCCTGCCTCTTGGTGAAACATCCGCCCAACGGGCTCAGGGGCATAATTTTAATTACAAAGACTTTCAGGCAAAGTCCTACTATTTCGGTATTACCCTGGGTTACAACCAGAGCGACTACCGGGTTTTTCATTCAAAAGACTTTATCCTGAACGACTCTTTCAGCAGGGCGGAAGCCGTTACTGGCCCGGGGTTCAATCTGGGCATCGTATCGAACCTGAAAATCGGGCAATACTTCGATGTACGTTTCCTGCCCACCTTGTCTTTTGTGGAACGCAATATCCGGTATACCCCCCCTGGCAGTAGTGAGGTTTCTCAAACCCGGCGGATTGAATCGGTGTTTGTGGAAATGCCTTTCCAGGTGCGGTACAAATCGGTGGCATACCACGATTTTCGCCTGTTCCTGATCGCCGGGGTAAAGTATGTATTCGACGTGGCCAGCGACTCCCGCACCCGGCAGGCTGCCGGTTTGGTGAAAATTGCGCCCACCGACTTCCAGTTCGAATACGGCGCCGGCATTCAGTTCTTTTTTCCGTATTTCATCTTTTCGCCCGAGTTTAAAGTGTCTCAGGGAATTAACAATGTGTTGATTTTCAACGACCGGCTTGAGCAAAGCAATATTCTGGAGAAAGTAATGTCCAGAACGTTTACCATTTCATTGCATTTTGAAGGGTAAATTCAAAATGCCCTGCACATGATTCCGCCCAAGACAGTCCGTGACATACTCGACGCCGTCCGAATAGAGGAGGTGGTGGAGGAATTTGTCGCGTTGCGCAAACGCGGGGTGAACCTCATTGGCTTGTGCCCTTTTCACCACGAAAAGACGCCTTCTTTTAACGTTAATCCTACTCGAAACATCTTCAAGTGCTTTGGTTGCGGCAAGGGCGGCGACGCGGTGACCTTTCTGATGGAGCACGAAAGCTTCACCTACCCGGATGCATTGCGCTGGCTGGCGCGCAAGTACAATATCGAAATCGAGGAAATGGAACGCAGTCCGGAGCAAATCGCCGAGCAACAACTCGCCGATTCGCTCTATATCGTCAACGACTTTGCGCTCCGGCATTTTCAGGAACAATTGTTTGATACCGACGAAGGAAAGTCGGTAGCCCTGGCCTATTTCAAACAGCGCGGCCTGCGCGAGGAAACCATCCGGACATTCGGCCTCGGATATGCGCCCGATTTACGCGATTTATTGTTGCAAAGGGCAAAAGTGGCCGGGCACAACATCGATCTGATAAAAAAAGTGGGTTTGAGCAGCGCCGACGGCAGCCGCGATTTTTTCCGAGGCCGGGTCATGTTTGCCATTCACAACCTGTCGGGCAAGGTGGCGGCGTTTGCCGGTCGTACCATGTCGTCGGATAAAAACATCCCCAAATACATCAACAGCCCGGAAACGGAAATTTATGTAAAGAACAAAACACTATACGGCGCTTTTCAGGCCAAAAAAGCGATCCGCCAGCAGGATGAATGTATTCTCGTAGAAGG
>CALEYM010000389.1 GCA_937926185.1 uncultured Bacteroidota bacterium
TGCTGGCCTTCGCCCGAAAAAATTTACGCATCAATGTTGGAGGCAGCCCGGCGCCGGCCAAAAAAGAACAACCCGAAAAATATACACGGGAGAATTCCATCGCCCAAAGTTCTTCCCTGCTGAACCTGGGCGCCGATGAAACTTCAGGTTCTGTGCGTCTGTCAGCACCGGACGACGCCACGGCCATGGCTTTTTTGAAACGTTTCAGCCAGGTGGCCGTGGCCGAACAAAAAAAATTCGGCATGCCGGCTTCCGTGCTGCTGGCCTGCGCCTACGTGAACAGTTTTGCCGGCCGACGCGATTGTACGGTGCAAGCCAGCAATTACCTGGCCCTCCGTTGTTCGGCCGATTGGGGCGGACCGGTGGTTACCTGCGCGGGCGCCTGCTACCGGCAGTACAATACGCCCTGGGAAAGCATCCGCGATTTCAACGTGCAATTGAGTAAAAGGGAATGGTATGCCCACCTGAAAAAATCGGCCAAAAACAACTGGCGCGCCTGGCTCAAAACCCTGGCGGAAAAAGGCGCATCGGATGTGGTAAATTTTGAAGGGGAAGCGGTAAAAGTTATACAAAAGTACAGGCTGGATGAACTGGACTAAACCAAATCTTCAAATACCTTATCGACCCTGAATAGCGCCGTGAATTCTGTTGGGCATAGGTTTTCCGCGTTCTGCTTCGTAATCGGTTATAGTCTCTGTTTCCGGGGTGGTTACAACCGAAACATCTTCCTCTTTCATAGTCCGGACATTTTAAATTTCAACAAAGATAACGGAGTTTTTGCCAAAAAAGGACAGTTTGAAGGAAGGGCCGTTTTCAACTTTTTCGTTCAGGAAATGTCTTAGTGCCTTGTTCCAAATCCGGTTTTAAAACAAACACTATTCCTGAACATGAAAATCCGCCTTCTTTACCTGCTTTTTCTGACCATCCTCTGTGCCCTGGTGTTGCCGGCCAGTAAAAACGGCCGGGCTTCCGCCGATAAAATTGGCAACACCGGCGCTCCGGGCGACGATGCCAATCCCAACGGCACGCCCCGAATCTGTACGTATTGCCACTTTGGCGCAGCCAACCCCACGGTCAGTATCCGCGTGCTCGATGCCGACGGCGATTCGGTCAGCGCTTACATTCCCGGTCAGCAATACACCGCCCGGGTAACCATCACTACGAATGTACCTTCTCTCACGGGCTTCGGATTCCAGATGATCGCCCTGCGCGACAGTGGCAACGTGGACCTCGACGGCTTTTCAGATCCCGGCAACAACACGGTGAACAATTACAAAATAGCCACTATTCCCAACGGTCGTACATACGCCGAGCACGACAACGTGTCGGTCAATAACGGCGTGTTCAACGTCGTCTGGACGGCCCCGGCTGCCGGCACCGGCCCCATCACTTTTTACGCGGCCGGCAATGCCGTGAACCGCAACGGCTCCACCAGCGGCGACGGAGCCGCGGCAAAGACGCTGAAACTGACCGAACAAAGCGCCACCTCGGCGCCGGATCTGGCCGGTGCGTCCGTTCAAATGAAAGTATGGCCCAATCCCGTGTCCGATATCGCGCGCGTGGAAATCAACACTGCGCAAGCCGGGCAGTATCAATTCCGGGTAGTAGACATATCCGGGAAAACCGTTTGGCAGCAAACGCAGCGGCTCGGACAGGGCGCGTCCCGGCTCGAAATTCCGGCAACCGCCTGGGCGCCGGGGATGTATTGGCTGGAGGCGGTTTCCGGAGGCGCCCGTCAGGTGATAAAATTGGTCAGGTAATATATGCCAAGTTTGGCAAAATCTGCGTAAATCCGTTAAATCCGCGTCATCCGCGTATCCATCATGCTACGAGGGCCGCTTGCGAGTGACAGATACGCGGATTTAACGGATTTACGCAGATTTTACTACATCTTTTTTCGCCATTTCCCATCCGATAATCGCCTGTTTACGCGTCTCGCCCCAATGGTACCCACCTATCTGGCCGGCTTTCCGGATCACCCGGTGGCAGGGAATCAGATAGCCCACTGGATTGCTGCCGATAGCCGTTCCGACCGCCCGCGCGGCGGCCGGCCTGCCGATGCTGCGGGCGATCTGTTCGTAGGTGCTGACCGAGCCGGGCGGAATGCGGAGCAGCGCCTCCCATACCTTTAACTGAAATTTGGTGCCCTGCAGCAATAGTGTCAACCCAGCCGGACGACCCCCGCTTGAGCCAAATATCTGATCCACTATTTTCCGGGTAAATTCCTGGTCCGCTTCCATTTGTGCGAACGCCCATTTCTGCTCGAAACGACCGAGTTCGACCTGGGGTGAAGTGTCGTTGATAAAAGACAGGCCGCAGATACCGCGTTCGGTGGCGGCGATGAAACACTCGCCGAAGGGCGTAGGGTGGAATCCGTACCGGATACGGATGCCTTTGCCCCGTCGGCGGAACTCGTCGGGCGTGACGCCTTCAACATTTACGAACAAATCGTATACCCTTGATTGCGCCGACAAGCCCACAGCGTCGGCGGCTTCCTGTACGCTGTCGAACTGATGGATCCGGCTGCGCAAATAATCGACCGTGAGGTATTGGGTAAACTTTTTAGGGCTTACACCCGCCCATTCAGTAAACATCCGTTGAAAATGCTCCGGCGACAGGTGCACCTGCGCCGCCACGGCCGGCAAATCGGGTTGTTCGCGAAAGTTCCGGCTTAGATATTCAATAGCTTGCGCTACGCGCTCGTAGTTCAATTGCGACTGTGTCATGGTCGGTATTTTAAAACAAAGGTAACTGCCCGGGGCAGGCAATCACAACCCGAAACTTGCGGTAATATGCGCTAAAGCGGGACGCGCACCGTGGCAAAAGTGCCCTGCGACCCGGCCGGCTCAGCCCTGAACGTGCCGCCGAGCGTACCGACCCGGCTGAGGATGTTCAACAACCCCATAGTGCCCTTTTTACGGGCTTGTTCGAAATCGAATCCCTTTCCGTCGTCTTCCACGGATAGAATAAGATGGTTGCCTGCCGCGTACAGCATGAGCACTACTTTGCTTGCGCCCGCATGTTTGAGGATGTTGTTCAGCAATTCCTGGGCGATGCGGTACAGCCCGAGTTTCGTTTTTTCATCCAGATTTTCCGGCACGGGGCCCTGTTCAAATTCGTAGTTCACGCTGGCATGCTGAAAAGTGTTGCGCAACAACAATTCGAGGCTCGGCGCCAGACCTTGGGCCTCCAGGGCAGGCGGCATCATCACGTGGGACAGGGAACGCACTTCGGTGCAGGATTGATCGAGTTGTTGCGCCAGTTCGCCGATACGTTCGGCTTCCTGTGGCGATGCGGAAGCCATTTTGTGTTGCAACACACTGAAACCCATCCGGATAGCGGCCATTTCCTGGGCAATGCTGTCGTGCAGTTCCTGCGCGATGCGTTTGCGTTCGGCTTCCTGGGCTTCGATCACGGCATTGAGTCCGAGTTGTTGCTCGCGGATAATGGCGGCGTCCAGCTCGGCTTTTTTGCGCAGGCGGTAACGGTTATAGAAGAGGTAACCCAGCACGATCAGTGCCAGCAGACCGCCCAGCAAACCGTAAATGAGCGTCTGCTGACGGAAAAGATCCAGCCGTTGGGTTTTGATTTCCGCTTCCTTTTTTTCGGTTTCGTATTTCGTTTGGGAGTCGGCCACTTTTTCGGCCATTTTCGCGTTGAAAACGGAATCCATGCCGCTGGTGAATTTTTCATCGTAACGGCGCGCCTCGTCAAAGTTTTTCTGCAGCAGATGCCAGTCGCGCAAATGGGCGTAGGTTTCGAGGATTACCGATTTCTGGCCCACTTTTTCGGCATGTTGCAAGGCTTCGTCCAGAAATGTTTTGGCTTTGCCAAGATCGCCGGATTCAAGATAGGTGTGGCCCAGGTTGGCCTGGTTGTAGCAAATCATATAGTCATCCTGATTCTCCCGGGCAAGGTCAAGGGCTTTTTGCTGGTATTCGAGCCGTTCCTTCGGCTGGCCGGTATCGCGGTACAGTTTACCCAGCACTGAGTAGATGTAGCACAGGTGCAGCATATTGCCGGATTTTTTCAGGATTTCCTCCCCTTTAAATGCCGCGGATTCGGCATCCTTGTATTTTTTTTGATTGTACAGGGTCTCCGCTATGTTTACATAACACGCCCCGATGCCGGCGGCAAAGTTGATCTTTTCAAAAGCCTCCAGCGCGACGCGGTAATATTGCATGGCTTCGTCGTGGCGCTTCAGGTCCATATAAGTCAGGCCCAGGTTGAGGCTGGCCACCCCGATAATTTCCGGTTTTTGAATTTTTTCGGCCTCGCGCTGTACTTCCAGTTGGTAAACCAGCGCCTCGTCGAACTTGCCCCGGCGGTAGTTGATCGTGCCCAGGCGGGTGAGCGCGCCGAGCAGGTTTTTGGTTTGGGTGATGGCCCGGGCGTAGGGCAGTTCTTCCAGGGTTAGTTGTTCTGCTTTGTCGAAATCGCCGAAGTTCAGGTACGTTTCCGAAATGCTGTTGAGCGCGCTGGCGATGGCTGTCGTATCTTTCAGTTCCCGTGCCAGACGCAACCCTTCTTCGCCATAGCGCAGCGCCTTTTCTTTGTCGGTAAAGCGGTACTCCCAACTCAGGACGTAGAGCGCCTCGGCCCGCAGGTTGCCTTTGGCGGTGGTCAGCACTTTTTCAAGGCTGTCGATTTTGGATTGGGAAAAGGCGCTGCCGCACAGGCAAAGCAGCAGGATGGTTAGATGGGCATGTTTCAGGTATTGCGTTTTCATGCCCAAAAATGTGTTTATTTTTTTAAAAACCTGTAAAATGAATACTATGAAATGGATCACCCACGAGCGCCCCAAAATCGACCGCATCGCCTGCCCCTGGCTCATCAAAAACTTTATTGACCCGGAAGCGGAGTTTATCTACGTGCCGAAAGATCAGGTATTTGAAAAAGCGAAGGAACTGGACGCCATCCCGTACGACCTCCCCGGCACGGAATATTCGCACGAAGCCGACAATTGCACGTTCGATTTCATCGTCAGAAAACACGGGCTCACCGACCCCGCCCTGCTCCAACTGGCCCTGATCGTCCGGGCCGCCGACACCGACCGTTTCGACCTGGCGCCGCAGGCCGCCGGGCTTTGGGCTATCTCTGCAGGACTTTCGTACAACTTCAAAAACGACTACGAAATGCTGGCGATCGGTATGAAACTATACGACGCTTTGTATAGCTGGGCGAAATACGTTTCCGACGAACGGCATACCTGGAACCCTAAACCCGATTAAATAATTCTCCAAAGAATCAATAACTTGTCCCAACAAATTTGTGAGGGAAAACCGCGGCCAAAACAAAACCCATGCCCACCCGTACCGGATTAGACCGTCTCCTCGCCGATCGCGCCTTGCAGCAGCAATGCACAGGCCGGATCGCTTATCTGTGTCATAATGCTTCCGCCGACAGCCAGTGCCGGGAAGGTTTGTCTTGCCTGAGCGCCTTGTTCGGCAAGCGTTTAAAGGCCATTTTTTCGCCACAGCACGGGCTGTTTTCAGAAGCGCAGGACAACATGATCGAAACGGCGCATTTTATCCATCCCTATTTTAAAATCCCGGTGTACAGCCTGTATTCCGAAACCCGCTCGCCCACGCCGGCCATGCTGGATGGAATTGACCGCGTAATCATTGATTTGCAGGATGTCGGATGCCGGACTTATACTTTTGTGTATTCCATGACGCTGATGCTCGAAGCCTGCGCCCGGCAGGGCATCGAAGTGCTGGTGCTCGATCGCCCGAATCCGCTCAATGGCACGACGGTGGAAGGCAACCTGCTCGACCTGTCCTTCAAATCTTTTATCGGGCTTCACCCGCTGCCGATGCGCCATGGCCTGACCATCGGGGAAATCGCCCGCATGGCCGTATCGTTTTGGGGCATTCCTTGCGCACTGAACGTAATTGAAATGGAAGGCTGGCAACGCGCGATGTATTTTGGCGAAACCAAACTCCCCTGGATTTCACCGTCGCCCAACATGCCGCATCCCAAAACCGCCCAGGTTTTTCCCGCTACAGTGCTGCTGGAAGGTACTAATTTTTCAGAAGGCCGGGGAACCACCCGCCCTTTCGAACTTTTCGGACACCCTGACCTGCAACCGCACCGCTTGCTGGACCATCTGGCAAATACTTTCCGGGAACACGGACTTACAGGATTTGTGCTCCGCCCGGTGTACTTCCAGCCAACCTTCGACAAGTACTGCTCTAAAACCTGCGGCGGGTTTCAATTGCACGTAACGGATCGCCGGGTTTTCAAGCCCTGGGCCGTTGGCCAGCTGCTGCTCCGGGAATTATATCACGCTCCGGGCTGTCTGCTCGAATGGCGTCAACCGCCCTTCGAATACGAAGAAATCCTGCTCCCCATCGACCTGCTCAACGGCGCCGACCGGCCGCGTCATTGGGTGGAGGCAAATGGCGATTGGACTTCCCTGCAAGCCATCGAAAACGAGGGACTGGAGTTGTTTTTAGAGCAACGGGAGGCGGTATTGCTGTATGGAAAATGAATCACTCCAAAACGCTGGCGGATTGCTTCACGAAGCCGGGGGGGCCTGCTTTTAGGCAAGCCACGTAACACCAAGCTGTCTTAATTGTTTTTTCAGTGTTGTACCGCCAGTTGTTTTCGCGCCAGCAGCCTGCCTTTTTCATAAAAAGCATAGTAGTAAATCCCTTGTGGCCAGTTGCTTGTCTCTATTTGAACAGAACCCAAAGCCGGTTGGTCGTTAGCGGTATATACGACCTGTCCAAAGGCATTTGTGATGATTAGTTCGACCGTTCCGGAAACCGGCAGTTGATACCGGATCAGGGTATTGTTGCCGGCCGGATTGGGCGAAGCGCCAATAAATTGCGCGTTGGTTACGACGGTTTGGTTGACCGGCGTGGACGTCAGGGTAATAAATCCCTGTGTCGCGCTGTTGGTCATCAGTTCCGCGCAGGGGCCTTTGCTGCTGTGCTCGATCAAATCGCCGCTCATGCTCATGTTCTGGAACAGTTTGGCGTAATCGAGGTCGAAATGCAGGTGCAGGGTGTCATTTTCCGCGATGGCGGTTCCCGTCAGTTCAAGGGTTTTGAACAACGTGTCGCCGAGGGTATGATATTCGAACCAGGCTTCCGGTACTCCGTCGTTGTTGTTATCCACCCTGCCTTGTACGGCCAGAAAAAAGTACCCGGCTGCCCAGCCCCAGTGCATGGAGGGGTTCTTCGGCGCGAGCGGGTGTTCCGCGGGGTAAGATGCGGGGTCCAGGTGGTTGTGGTCAGGATCGACGCCGATATGGAGGGTGACGCCCGTAGCCGTTTCCACCGGCCACTGGCCGAGATTGAATCCGGGATCAGGCGTTTTGGCATTTACCAGCAGGAATTGATCCGTCAGCTGCACCGCGTTGTTGTCCGGGCCGCGCAGGATGGGTTGGGCGATGTAAAATTCAGCGCGGGACAGCCTGACTTTTTTACCATTCCAAATACTGAATACGGTTTCATCCAGCACAAGAGGATCATTGCCCGCTTTGTGGCTGAATGAAAACAGGACGGTGTTCGCCGGTTGAGCAAATAAAGTCCCGCAAATGACATATAGGAAGATGACGGTAAATAATCGATTAGTGTGCATAAGATCGGGAAGTAAACATTTTCAGGACGTAAAGA
>CALEYM010000390.1 GCA_937926185.1 uncultured Bacteroidota bacterium
TATATGGATTTGACCATAATGAACCGGCATTCAAATGTTTTAAATACTTTTGGCAACAAGCAGATGAAAAAAACAAGCCCCTGATCACGCTGTTGTTCGCCCTTGGCCGCGACTATCTATTGAGTGAAAGTATACCGGTCGTTTTATCCGTGCCGGCAGGAAGGCAGGTAAGTACAAATTTTTTTAAACAAAACCTGGTCGCTCATCACCCGGGACGTTTCTCCGAAAGTTCGCAGGAAGCAATCGCACAAAGGCTAGCCAGCTCCTGGAAACAAGCCGGATACATCACCGGAAAAGTAAAAAATATCCGCACTCAAACCCATCCAGGCTACCTGGCGGTAACCTTGGCATTACTCTTGTCATATTTAAATGGAGACCGCGGCGATTTTATCCTCAAAAGTAAGTGGGTAAAAGCCCTGGGGATCGGAGAAGAGCAGGTGCGGGAAATGGCCTTCGAGGCAGCCAAACGCGACTTGCTGCAATACCAGTTTGCCGGGGCGGTCACGACAATCTCTTTTACAAACCTGTTCAATAAACTCGGCATACATGGCATCTAAAGTGGATCAATTACTTTCCGCCTTCGAGCGCGTGGTTGGCGAACCCTGGACGGGCACCTTGTCCGGTCAGGAGCGGGTGTGGTTCCTGGTGTACGATCCTGCTGAACAGCGAAAAGTAGACCTCCGCACCGGCGATTTTGAAACGGCTACACTCAGGGCCGGAAAAAAATGGATGGCGGCGTCGATGAAATCCTGTTTCCCTGCCTGGATGGCCCGCCACGAATACCGCGACGAATACTTTGCTGATCCGGAGGCCCTGGTAGACCAGTTGGAAACGGATTTTAAACAGGAAGCCATCCAGTACCTGGCTCAACAGATTCAAACCGCCGACGAACATACCCTCGTGGCGCTGCGCGACGTTTCGGCGCTTTTCGGCTTTGTCCGGCTCAACGAAGTACTTCGCGGCGCCACCGATACATTTAAAGGCAGAATGCTCGTATTTTTCCCGGGCGAATTCCAACAAAACCAGTACCGCTTGCTCGATGCCCGCGACGGTTGGAGCTACCTGGCCCGCCCGATTATTGCCTAACTAAACCTAATCCGATGATGTTCAACAAAGAACTATTCACGCTTAATCCGGAGGAAAATAACCTGCTTAACGACGGCGTCGTCGAAATTAACACCTCCAAACAGGATGAAAACGGCCTAAAAATCATTCGCCACGAGTTAAAAACCTTTGTCTGCGAGGGCGAATATCAGAGCGGCATTCACCGCATCCTGCAAACGTATCTGAACCATATCGATAAACCCAAACAGCCCGCCGTTTGGGTGAGCGGTTTTTTCGGTAGCGGTAAATCCCACCTGGTAAAAATGCTCGGTTACCTGTGGGAAGATTTTCAGTTCCCAAGCGGCGAAACGGCGCGTTCCCTGAAACCACTGCCGCCGGACATTCACGATTTGCTCGTAGAACTCGACCGCAAGCAAAAAATCAACGGCCGGCTGGCCGTCTCCGGCACGCTCAAAGATTTTCCCTCGCCCGATATTCGGTACTCCTTCCTCCAACTTTTTCTCAGTGCGCTCGGCCTGCCGTCCGCATATCACCATTTTAAATTTGTCTATTGGGCCAAACAGGAAGGTATCTACGAGGAGATCAAAACCATCGTGGAAGCCGAAGGCAAAGATTTCCGGAAGGAATACGGGAACCTGTTCGTCTCTTCTGTTCTGGCTAAAGCCATTCTCCAGGTGATGCCGGAATATGCCGAGAACGAAGCCCAGGTGAGAGAAAACTTTAAGGCCAATTTCCCCCGGGTGGAAAAATTGAGCCGTGATCAACTGATCGATACCATCCGCCAGGAAGTGCTTCCGCTCTTCTTTGGCGATAAAATCCCCTGTACGGTGATCGTGCTGGATGAAGTACAACAGTTTATCGGGCAGGACGGGAATAAAACCATCGACATTCAAAACCTGGCACAGGACATTTGCAGCAGTTTCGACGGGAAATTCCTGCTGATCGGTACCGGCCAGAGTGCGCTATCCGGGACCCCTCAACTTCAGCCGCTCCAGGATCGATTTTCTGTTAAAGTACAACTTTCCGATACCGATGTGGAAACGGTGACCCGCAAAACGGTGCTGGAGAAAAAACCGACCGCACTTACCGTACTGGATCAAAAACTGGAAAGCGCCCTGGGCGAAATTTCCCGCAACCTGGCAGGAACGGACTACGGTTACCGCACCGACGATCGCGGCACCCTGGCAGCCGACTACCCGATCTTGCCCTCCACGCGCAAATTCTGGAAAAAAATATTCCAGGCCATCGACAAGGCCGGCACTTCCGGCCAGCTGCGCAGCCAATTGCGCATCGTGGATGAAAGCGTGAAACACGTGGCCAAAAAAGAAATGGGGTATGTAGTGCCGGCCGATTTCATTTTCGACCAGAAGCAACAACAACTCCTGCAAAACGCCCTGCTGCTGAGCGAAACCAATAACCTCATCCTGGAACGCAAGGCTAAAGGCGGCGACACCCTGCTCGAAGGCCGTATCCTCAGCGTAGTTTTCCTGCTCGACCAGTTGCCGAAAGACATGCCGGGCGTACGCCTCAAATCAGACGAAACCACCATTGCCGATTTGCTGCTCGACAACCTGAACGAGCCTTCGGACCACCACCGCAACAAAGTAAAAGAACTGATCCGCAAACTCGCCGACGACGACAAGGTGCTGATGCGCGTCAACGAAGAATTCAAACTGCAAACGAAAGCCGGCGCCGAATGGGAACAGGAATACATCGCCCAGGTCGTCAAACTCAACAACTCCGGCGAAGACCAGATCCAATACCTGCGCCAGGAGAAAATCGTGGCCTTCTTCAAAGAGAAAACCAAAACGATCAATATCCTGCACGGCCAGTCCAAACAAAAACGCGACTTCGACGTATGGGACAAGCCCGAGCGCCCCAATACCGACAACAAACTCAACCTCTGGGTACGCGACGGCTGGTCGGAAAGCCAGACCACCGTATTCAATGAAATGCGCGCAGAAGGCGCCGATGCCCCCCTGGCCTACATTTTTGTGCCCAAACTGCGCGACCCGGAACTGCGCAGCGAGATCGTCAAATACCTCGCCGCCAAATTTACCCTCCAAACCAAAGGCCTTCCTTCCACTCCGGAAGGCCAGCAGGCCCAAAAAAGCATGGATACCCGCATGCGCCTGGCGGAAGAAGCCATCCGGGATTTGGTCGCCAAAATTGGCGCGGAAGCCGCCGTGCACCTCGCCGGTGGCAATAAAGTGGAAGCCGGCACGGTGCGCGACAATATGGAAGAGGCGCTCAACAGCCTCGCCGATCGCCAATTCCCCGAATTCAGAAGTAAAGCCGACTTCCGCGACTGGGATAAAGCCCTGACCAAGGCACTCGGCGGCGACCCCGACGCCCTCAAACGCATCGGCTGGGAAAAAGATCCGAAAGACCACCCCGCGGCCATCGAAATCCTGCGCTTTATCGGCAACGGAACGAAAACCGGCAAGGACATCCGCAACCATTTTACAAAGGCCCCTTACGGCTGGAGCCAGGATGCCATCGATGCCGTGCTGGTGATGCTGCGCAATACCGAACACCTGTCCAGCCCCGAAGCAAATCTCAATCAGGCTAAAATCGGCGGGGCGGCTTTTAAAAAAGAGGTGCATACCCTTTCGGCGCTCGATAAGATCAACCTGCGCAAACTGTACCAGCACGCCGAAATTCCCTGTCCGCCCGGCCAGGAAACCATCGCCGCCAACCAGCTGCTGGAGCAACTCAGAAACCTGGCCGCCACGATCAGCGGCGACGCGCCCAGGCCTGAACCGATCAAT
The DNA here is from genome assembly GCA_937926185.1 of uncultured Bacteroidota bacterium. GTDB lineage: Bacteria > Bacteroidota > Bacteroidia > Chitinophagales > Saprospiraceae > M3007. Next base: position 3,837 of record CALEYM010000390.1, read on the forward strand.
ACCGCCGTGTTGCAGGATATGCAAAACCTCGACGGCAACGAGCGCCTGTTGCGCATGCTGGAAGAACAGGCCGACCTGAAAGCCAAATTCGACGACTGGTCGGCAAAAAGCAATCTTTTGCGCCAGCGCCTGCCGGCTTGGGAACTGCTGAAGCAACTGATTGACTTCGCACCGGCGGCCAGCCGGATGGATGCCTTGCGGGCGGAGGTCGAAGCCATTCGCAACGACCGCCTGTTGTACCACGAACCCAATCCCATCCAACCTTTACTCGACCAACTCACGGATCAGCTGCGCGACGCTTTGAACGGGTTGAAAAGCCGCTATAACGCCCTGTACGACGACAAAATGGCGGAGTTGCAGGCCAATGAATACTTCGGCAAACTGGCGCCGGAACAAAAACACCCCATCCTCCTCCGGCACCAACTGTTGGCTAAACCGGAAATAAAGCCGCTGGATGCCCAGGGACTACTCCTTCAATTTCAGAAAATTTCCCTCGATGGCTGGTACACTAAAATTGCCGCCCTGCCCGGACAGTTCCAGGCCGCCATCGACGAGGCCGTGCAACTGCTGGCGCCGCAGGCAAAATCCTTCTACCTGCCCAAACGAACCCTGAACAACCAGGCCGATATTGACGCTTATATAGCCGATTTGAAAAGGCAACTGGAGGCGGCAATGAAAGACGCCAGTTCAATTATCCTGAAATGAAGATATGTTTTTTCACCACGGAGGCACGGAGACACGGAGATTAAGAGGGGTTATTAGACAGG
>CALEYM010000391.1 GCA_937926185.1 uncultured Bacteroidota bacterium
CGTGCACTTTCATTTTCAGGGCCGGCAACGGCTCTTTCAGGGGCGAGTGTTGATGGTAATCCGTGACTTGGAGGGTGCGGCAACCGGCCAACAGGATTAGCGCACAAAGGGCAAACAGCATCTTTTTCATATTCCGGTATTTTATAGTTGACAAATAGATTTACCACAAGATTAACCGGCGCCGGGAATGAGCGCAAGAGGTGTTCTTAAAAGTGTTAAAATTTAACCGTTTGTATTTTTATTGTTAAATCTTTTAACCCGCAACCTGTTTATTTTCAATTATTTGTAAAACTGTTAAAACCTGCTTTTCAGAAATACTAAAGTACTTTAACTGCTTTGAGTCCGGGAAGGCGCGGTATTTATCAAATGCTTCGCACATTTGCCTGAATCATTAGCAAACGATATGTCCCGCCGCCTGCCTACCGCACCAGAATTTATCGCCGGCATCCGTGCCGGCAGCCGGGTTGTGCTCGGTCAGGCCATCACCCTGGTGGAGAGCGCGCGGCCGGAACACCAGGCCCTGGCCCGGGAAATTATCGCTCAGCTCCTGAACGTTGCCGGGAATGATCCGTCCCATGTCACCGGGACAATCCGTAATCCGCAATCCGCCATCCGTATTGCCATCACCGGCGCCCCGGGCGTGGGTAAAAGCACTTTCATCGAAGCCCTCGGCATGTTCCTGGTGGAACAGGGGAAAAAAGTGGCCGTGCTGGCCGTTGATCCGACCAGCTCGGTGAGCAAAGGCAGCATTTTGGGCGACAAAACGCGTATGGAACGACTGTCAGCCTCCGACCAGGCCTTTATCCGCCCCTCGCCTTCGGGCGAATCGCTGGGCGGTGTAGCGCGTAAAACCCGTGAAACCATACTGCTGGTGGAAGCCGCGGGTTATGATACGGTATTGATCGAAACCGTGGGCGTGGGGCAATCGGAAATAACCGTACACAGCATGACCGATGTATTTCTCCTGCTACTCCTGCCCGGCGCCGGCGACGAGTTGCAGGGGATCAAACGCGGCATCGTGGAAATGGCCGACATCCTGGCCGTAAATAAAGCCGACGGCGACCGTGTCAAACTGGCCAACCAGGCCCGTGCCTACTACCTGAATGCCACACACCTGCTTCCTCCAAAATCCAGCGGCTGGGCGCCGCGGGTGCTGACTTGCAGCAGTCAGGAAAATACAGGCATTGCCGAAATCTGGCGTGCCATCCTGGAATATCAGCAACTGACGCTGGAAAACGGCTTTTTTACTGAAAACCGCCGCCGGCAGGCGGAATACTGGTTTCGGGAGGCGCTGGACGCCGGCCTGAAAGCAGCTTTTTTCAGCCATCCCGCGGTGCAGGCGCGCCTGGCGGAACTGGAACCGGAAGTGCTGGCCGGAAGGGTTTCGCCGTTTGCCGCGGCAGAAGTAGTACTAAAAGCGTTCAAAGCGTGAAAAAAGGTAGCCGGGGGGCCTGCTTTTAGGCGAACTCCTTTTAAAACCCCATTTTTTTCCGGATGGCCGCCGGTATAGCGTCTTTATGCACCAGCATCGACATGGTTTTGCAGCGGAAATAGGGCTGTGAAACGTAGAGGTAGCCTTTCATGTCCGGGTGCACCACGCCCCAGGAATTTTTGACGATGTAGTATTTCGTGCCATTTTGGTCGGTGACGTAGCCGGTGATGTGCATGCCGTGGTCGTCGGTGTTGGTAAGCTGATCGAATTCGGTCTGGCGCTCTTCCTGGGTCACCCATTTTTCCTTGAGCGGCGCTTTAAACCAGTTGCCTTTTTCTTCGGCGCTCATGTCGTCCCAGGCTGTTTGCGGCCACACGGCGAGGCCTTCTTTGGCGGAAAAGGTTTTTTCGCTCACGTCGGTTGCCCATACGATCGTATAACCATTTTCCGCGGCGTTGTCGGCCGTTTGCATCAGCTCGTCTATGGGCAGGTTGTAAAACAGGCCGTTCGACCAGTTGTCCGAAACTTCCAGCACGAAAGGTTTGTAATAATCGTGGTGGTTGTAAGAGGTGAGCGCCACGTAGTTGTCGAGGTTGATGCCCAGGCTTTGGGCGTAAGTTTGTGGCGTGTATTCTTTTCCGTCCACCGTGAATTTGGCCGGCGGGGCGCCCATGTAGCCGTCGAGCGCGCCGGCATAAGCTTTCATCCACTGTTTGCTGAGTTTGCCGTCGGGCATTTTAACCACGGCGTCCACGATAGCTTTCAACACGGCTTCCATTTCACCGTGCACCGGCTTGTCATGGCCGGCCGGGAATCCGGAATAAGCCGAATAGGGCATCAGGCCGTATTCGCGGACGATCTTCAGCACGTCGTGCGTTTCGGCGCCCTGGCCGAAGGCGGCTGCCCCCTGGCGGCGCACGTAGTTTTCGGCGCGTTCGAGATAGCCGGCCCGCACCGTGTACATCTCGCTCAGATTGACCGGCGTTTTGCCCATCCGGATCAGCTCGCTTTCAAAAAACGAATTGGCCGAATACACCCAGCAAGTGCCCGACTTGTTCTGATTTTCCACCGGCGTTACGCCGGCCATTTTTTTCAGGGTAAACTGGTAGCCGTTCAGCGTTGTGGGCAAATCCTGGGCGGAAAGTGTGCCTAGGGAGATGCATAAGGCAAAGAGTGTCAATAACTGCTTCATCTGCAATTTTTTTGCCGGCGAATGTAGCAGAACTGTCCGGTCAGGCCGGCGGGAAACGACGAAAAACCGCTCCATAACCCTGAAAACCAATCTTTTGCCGGGAAAGGTAAAACGGCGTTGTGACACAAGTTTCAATTTTATTTTTTGTTAAAAAGAAAAAATTTATTGATAAGCAGTGCTCACCGAACTGGCGGAAAAAGTGGACATCACGCTGGCCAACCTTTCCATACTCAAAACCGGGAAGGCGAAAGCTATTCGTTTCGGTACGCTCGAAGCGATTTGCCTGGCCCTGAATTGCCAGCCGGGGGATATTTTGGAGTATTTACCTGGTAATGAGGAAAGTTAAATTCATGCCTGTTTGGTTGGGCAGGTATTGAACCCAAAAATTGTGTACAGCGGGCAAAAACTCACAACACTGGTAGCCACAAATACGGCTGCTACCACCAGCAATACCGTGCCCAGCATACCTGTCAGCGTACCGGTAAAATACAAGGCCGCGATGAGGATAGCGATCAGTACACGGACGATGCGGTCGGTGTTTCCCATGTTCTTTTTCATAAAACATACATTTAAGGATGAAAAAATGTGTCGATGACCCAAACGATGCCGGCAATCAGGGCCAGGCAGGTCAGGCAAACCAGGACGAATTTGACGACCTTGTTTCTCATCCCACAAATTTGTGTTTCCGAACAGGGAATTTATAGTGACAAAAGTCACGGTTCATTGCCGTTATACCATAAAATCCTCGGGCCTGAGCGCCGAAAAATCGGAAATGATCCGTAACACGTTGTCGAAGCGGGCAAACTCCTCCGGCGCGTGCGTGGTACTCACGATCACGGCAGCCATGCCCGCCCGCCGGCTGGCTTCCGCGCCGGTGGGCGAGTCTTCAAATACGAGGCAGTTTTCCGGAATTACGTTCAATGCTTCGGCCACTTTCAGAAACACTTCCGGATCGGGTTTGCCTTTGCTCACCATTTTGGCGTCGAAAACGGCCCGGAACAGGGGGCGCAAGCCAAGGTTATCCAGCACGAAGTCCACGTTTTCACGGGGCGCGGCAGTGCCAATACCCATTGGAATGCCGAGCGTGTGCGCCGCCCGGAGGAAGCTATCGAGACCTTCTACCAGTTTGATATCCGGCAGAAAAATGTCGCGGTAAGCGGCTTCTTTTTCCCACGCGATCCGGCGCCGGTCTTCCGGGCCGAAGCGCTCGCCGAACAAGCGTTCTATGATCTCTTCGTTAATGCCGTGAATACTCGCTTTTACTTCTTCCAACGTGAGTTCGAGGCCGTTTTCTGCCAGTTTGCGTTGCCAGGCACGGTGGTGCACCATCATGTTGTCCACCATCGTGCCGTCCATGTCGAAAATAAATCCCTGAATCATGGGGGGCGAAGATAGGGGTTTGTGAGGGTATGAGGGTTTATGAGGGTTTATGAGGGTTTATGAGGGTTTATGAGGGTTTATGA
>CALEYM010000392.1 GCA_937926185.1 uncultured Bacteroidota bacterium
AAAGACCGCCGGCAAAAATCCATTTACAAATTTAATAAAGTGAAGTAGTATTCGTATTCCACTGGTTGAGGCAATGACAATCGGGCGCAAAATCGGATACTTTGACGTTTGCAGGCAAATTATCCGACCAAACTAACCCAGAAACCCCTTTAAGGTTTCAAGCAATACTTCCGGTTGGTCGGCGTGCACCCAATGGCCGGCGTTTTCAATGGTTTTGATTTCGGCTTGCGGGAACAGCGTGTGAATAAACGCAAAATCCGCGTCTTTGATATACCCGGAGCGGCTGCCCCGGATAAAAAGCGCGGGTTTGTCGAAGGGTTCGCCGCTGACGGCGGCCAGGATGTCGGGATAGGCCTGCCAGAGCACGGGGAGGTTCATTTTCCAGGAGAAACGGCCATGGGCGTCGCGGGTGATATTTTTCAGCAAAAACTGCCGGGTACCGTAGTCGGGAATACGGGCAGCCAGAAAGGCGTCGGCTTCCTGACGGGTGGCGGTTTTGGACAGATCCAGGTCGAATAAAGCCCGGTAGATATCGCTGTGGTTATCGGGCGCCTGGCCGGGCGCGATGTCTACCACCACGAGTTTGTTCACCATGTCGGGGTGATGCAGGGCGAACTGCATGGCCACTTTGCCGCCCATGGAATGTCCGACGAGGTCGGTGGAAAAAATCCAGTGTTCTTCCAGAAAGGTTTTGAGGTCGTCGGCCATTTCCGGGTAAGTGTGCGTGGGCAGGTGGGGCGAACGTCCGTGGTTGCGCAGGTCGGGCGTGATCACCAGGTGGTGTTCCGCCAGACCCTTGGCAATGGTTTGCCAGTTGTCGGAAAACCCGAACAAGCCGTGCAGAATAACAATGGGCGAGCCCTGGCCAAATTCGCGGTAGTACATGGATGGACTGGTTTTGACAGGATCGACAAGATTGGCAGGATTAAACACGATTGATTGCCAAATGTTTATATCCTGCCAATCTTGTCAGCCCTGTCAAAAAATAATTATATGCAAAATTAGGTCCCGCCGGGTAAATACAAGGGCGCTAATTTTGCGGCTCAAAATGTAGCCTAAACCATTGCGTATGATACGTACCATATTATTTATGCTCGCCGGTGTTGCGTTTATCCTTTTCAGCGCCTGCAAAAACGACCCCAAGCCGCAACCAAGCGCCGATCCGGCCGGGCAGATTGACCCCGAACTGGCCGCGCTCAATCAATTGCTCGAAAAAGACCCCCGCAACGACTCGCTGTTGTACCGGCGCGCCGCCGTGTATTTCAATCTGGAAGGCTACGATGAAGCCCTGCTGGACCTGGGTAATGCTATTCGTCTGGACTCTCTGCAACCGCGATATTACCACCTGACTGCCGAAGTATTGCTCGAATACGGCCGCCCCAACGACTCGCGCCGCGCGCTCGACGTGTTGCTGCTGGCAGCCCGGTTATTCCCGGAGGATATGACTACCCTGTTGTTGTTGAGTAAATACCAACTGATCGTGCAGCAACACGGCGACGCCCTGGCTACCCTCGACCGGATACTGCGCCGGGAGCCGCAAAATCCGGCGGCTTATTTTATGGCCGGACGGGTGGCGCTCGATATGAAAGACACCGTCCGGGCGATCAACTTGCTCAAAAAGTCCGTCCAGTTCGACGCCGCCAATGGCGGGGCCTGGCAGTTTCTGGGCCGTATCTATTCCAACCGGAATGACCCGCAGGCCGTGCAATGTTTCGACAATGCCCTGCGCATCGACTCTACCGACCTGGCATCCCGCGAATACAAAGCCGTGTTTTATAAAAAACGCGGCGATTTCGACAAGGCTTTTGCCGTGTACCGCGACATCGTCGTGCGCAACCCCGATTACTCGAACGCCTATTTCGACATGGGCATGATCTACCTGGAACTGGACTCGATGCAAAAAGCCTACGATCATTTCAATATTTCGATCAAAACGGATCCCCTGTTCGTCATGGCTTATTACTACCGCGGCCTCAGCGCCGAGCTCATGGGCAACCGGGAGGCCGCTTTGGCCGATTACCGGCAGGCCAATAAGATGTCGCCCGATTATCCGGAGGCGAAAGAAGCCCTGGAGCGGTTGGAGAAGCAGTAGGCGGTGGGCGGTAGCGGACGGTTTAAAGAATGAAATGTCCAGTAGTGTGGTTAGCCATACGGTATCGTTACAGTTTTTTCACCAAAATCCCGCTTTTCAGCCTGGGGGCAAAAAACGTGCTTTTAGGCGGCAGGCTTTCGCCGCGGTCGGCCATGCGCATCATGTCGTCGAACGACACCGGGTGCAGGGCAAACCCTACGCGGTCGTGTCCGCCGCGAACGGTTTTCCGAATACCTTTCAGCCCTTTTGAACCTTCTACGTACAGGATGCGCGCGTCGGTGCGTACGTCGCCGATGCCGAGCAAACGGTGCAACACCAGTTCGTTGAGCAGGCTGACGTCGAGCAGCACGGGATGATGTTTGGCGGAGGCGGCCAGCACGGCGTCCTTCCAGTGCAGCCGGTACCATTGTTCGCGCAAAAACATCTTCAGTTCGTATTTTTTCCGGGGTTTGCGCGGGTTTTCAATCGGTTCGATGTGGAACAGCGATTCCAGTTTGGTCAGAAAAGTTAAAGGGTTCAGGCCGTTCAGCCCGTCCACCACGCGGTTATAATCCAGGATATCCAGCTGATCGGTGGAAAAAAAGGCGCAGAACAGGTGGTCGAAATCGAAGCCGGGGTATTGGTGTTTCAGTTGTTGGTGCAGCATGGCCAGGGTGGTGGTGCGGTGGTGCCCGTCGGCGATGTATACGCCGGGTACGTTCCGCGTGAACAGTTCCTGCAGCAATTGCCAGTCGGCGGGATCGGGCGCCATCCATATCCGGTGGGTCTGGTGGTCGGCGGCAAAAAAGACTTCCAGCATGGGCGGGTGTTCCCGGGTGAAACGTTCCAGCCAGGCGTTGATTTCCGGAACGGGCGGATAGGTGAGCAAAATGGGTTTCAGGATGGCGCCCCAGCGCAAAAAGAGTTCCATTTGGTGTTGCTCCCGTTCGCCGAGGGTTTTTTCGTGTTTTTTTACCTTGCCGGCAAAAAAATCGCGCACGTCGTTCAGGGCTACCAGGCCGGTGTGGCGGCGGCGCCCGTCCTCGATCTGGTAAACATACAGGGCTTCCCGCCCGGTTTCCGTCAGCCAGCCCTTGCGGCGGTAGTCGGGGAAGTTATATTTGGCCCCGGCACAAAACTGGTCGGGATCCGGCACAGATCCGATGATCGGATACGTTGCCCGGAACGGTTTGATCTGCATGATGGGATTGTCGTTAAGGGGGGTAAAAGTAGCGGCTGCGCGCCTGTTTTTCCAAAAAAGCTTTGGTGAAAGCAAAAGGAATTTATCCGTAACCAAACATTCTTTGAGGGCCGTTTTTAGGCCCGCGGCAATTTTTTTGCCGCGGGCAGTCAATAAATTTTCATTTTTGGCGATTATTTTGCCGGCTTTCATCTTGCGCTTCATGGTTCGTATGCTCGCCAGCGTGAGGCCTATATCATCGCCCTTTACTTATGAATCGATACGCCGCCTTTATTGCTTTATTATTAATCTGCCTGTTGCCAGGCATTTTGACAGCCCAGTCGGTAAGCGAGTTGAAATCGAGGCTGAACCGCTCCTCGTCGAAAACGGAGAAAATGAACCTCGGTTACCAGATCGCCGAGAAGTTGTTGGCCTCCAGCCCCGGCGAGGCCGCCGATTATGCCTACAATGCCAGCGCGCTGGCTTCCGAATTGGGTGAAAAACGGCGCGAAGCCGAGGCCATTCACCTCAGCGCGGAGGCATTGTACCGGCGCCGCAATTACAAAGAAGCCGCCAACCGCTTCAACAGTGCCTGGAATACGGCCCGGAATTATGGCCTCTACGACCTGGCCATCAGCTCAATGGGCCGCCTGCAGGACATTGCCATGAAACAGAACGACCTGCGGGAGGCGCTGAAGTGGAGCCAGGAAACCGTCAACTACCTGAAAGGCAACACCGGCCGCTCCACCAGCAGCGGCGACGCCTTGCGCCGCCTCGAAACGCAACTGGCCGCCGCCGAGGCCGAAAACCGCGCCCTGCGCGAGCAATTAGCCCAACTGACCGGACAAAGCCAGAATATTGAAACCACCTACCAGCAACAACTCCAGGAAGTACAGTCCAAAACCCAGGAAGAACTGACCAAACGGGAGGCCGCCATTACCCAGATTTCCCAGGAAAAACTGCGCGCCGACTCGCTGGTCAAAACCAAGGCGCGCATGCTGGAAACCCTGACCGAAGCCCAGATGGTGGACTCGATCATCCGGGCGCAGCAGGAACGCGAGATACAGGCGCAAAAAGCCCGCGTGGCCGAGGCCGAACTGGCCCGTCAGAAAAGCGATTCGGCGCGCAACGTGCTGCTGCTGGCCGTGGGCTTCGCGCTCGTTATCGCCGGCCTGTTTTACCTGCGTTACCGCGCAAAACGCAGGATGGCCAACGATTTGAGCCATAAGAATAAGATCATCGAAGAAGAGCGCAAACGCAGCGACGAGTTGCTGCTCAATATCCTCCCGCCGGCTATTGCCCAGGAATTGAAAACGAAAAACAAGGTGGCCGCCCAAAAATACGAACAGGCGACCGTCATGTTCGTCGACTTCACCGGCTTTACCCGCTTGTCCGAATTGCTTACCCCGGAAAGCCTGGTGGCCGAGTTGGACTATTGTTTCACCAATTTCGACCACATCATCGGAAAATACCGCGTCGAAAAGATCAAGACGGTAGGCGATGCCTATATCTGCGCCAGCGGCTTGTCGGACAAAAACGCCAGCCCTTCCGATATGGTGCGGGCCGCGCTTGAGATACAGGATTTTCTCCAGCACCTCAAAGCCCAGCATTTGAATCAGGGACTGCCCTATTTCGAAGCGCGCGTTGGCATCCACACCGGGCCGGTCGTAGCCGGCGTGGTAGGCGAAAAAAAGTTTGCCTACGACATCTGGGGCGACACCGTCAACCTCGCCGCGCGGATGGAGGAAACCTGCGAACCGGGCCGCGTCAACGTCAGCGAAGATACTTACTGGCTGGCCAAATACGAGTTCGAATGGCAGGAACGCGGCAAAATCGCCGCCAAGAACAAGGGCATGATCGATATGTATTATGTGACGGGAATCAAAACCTATTGATTGCGGATTACGGATTGCGGATTGCGGATTGCGGATTGACCCAGCTCTTGGCACGGTATGTCACTTGGAGAAAGGTTGCGATACCAAGAGCTGGGTCAATCCGTAATCCGCAATCCGTAATCCGCAATCCGCAATCTATTCCCACAACACGCTCTTTCCCCTCCGGACGTAGTGCCGGATGTTTACCCAAAACGCTACGATCAGGTACAGGATCAACGGAGAACCCATGCCGATAAAAGAGGTGTAAATGAAATATTTGCGCACAATGGCAGGCGCAACGTGGATCTTTTCTCCAAGATACTGGCAGGCGCCGAAAGCGTGCCGTTCTACCAGGTCCTTAATCCAGTTTTGAAACATGAGTTCACGGGCTATTAATAACGGGAGCAAAAGTAACACATTTTACCCTGAATAGTTTGAAGTTTAAACTTCGAACTTCAAACTTTCAAAACATCGTCAGCAGCCCCTTCCGTGCCTTGTCGATGCCCTGCATGGGCGTCGTTTTGTAGGCTTCCAGTTCAATCACGTAGTATTGCAGGCCAGCCTGTTGGCTGTGCTGAAAAATGGTTTTAAAGTCGATCACGCCATCGCCAACTTCGACGGATTCTCCTTTTTCCGTGCCGGCCTGGTCTTTGGCATGGCACAGTTCCCAGCGGCCCGGATAGAGGCGGAACCAGTCGAGCGGGTTGTTTTTAGCGTGGTGCACCCAGTAAATATCCATTTCCATGGTCATCAGCGCGGGGTCTACCTCGTGCAGGAGCCACTCGATAAGCAGGCGGCCGTCAGAAGCGCGGAACAGGAACTCGAAATCGTGATTGTGATAGCCGAATTTGATCCCGGCTTTTTTACAGTAGCGGCCCATAGCCTGATACACCTTCACCAGTTTGGCGATTTCTGAACGTTCAGCGTCGCCGATGTACGGATTGATGATATATTTCAACCCCAGTCCGGCGGCGGCGTCCACCCATTTTTTGGTGGCATCGGTGATATCTCCCCTGGTTTCATCGTAGTTTTTCAGCGTAATGCCGGCGTGTGTGGAAGGCATGGTCAGGCCGTTGGTTTTCAGCAGTTTGCCGAAATCCTGGTACGACAACCCGAACAACGCGCCGCTGTCGTAGCCGAAAGGCTCTACCTCGCGGTAGCCCATTTTGGCTATGGCGGCCAGGGTACCGGCCGGGTCTTTTTTCATATCCTCCCGGACGCTCCACAACTGGACGCCGATATGTTGGGGGATGTTATTTCCGCCGAACGGGCGGTGCGCGCTCAGGGCTACGCCCGCCGAAGCGAGCAGCGAGGTCTTGAGAAAATTGCGACGTGAAGATGAAGCAGGCATAACGTTGAATTTAGATCACGTATTAAAAAACTGGCAGTTAACAAATGGGCAGAAGCAACTGCGTGAGCGGCAAATTTATGGCGATTTTAGAAATTTAATTGGCCGTACCCTCCTTTTCCCGGTAAACATTTCTCCAAATTAAAACGGGTTAAAATTTTCCCTGCAAATCATTTGGCTAATACGGAACCATTGTTTGTATTTTACCCGCTGAAAAGGCCATAGTATCGCGCTTCAACAAATCAACATATCAACAAATCAACAAACCAACAAACCAGCCCGCCCCAAGACCATCGAATCACGCATTTACCGCCCGACCATGATACAAGTCCTGCATATTTCCGCCGAATGTTACCCGGCCGCCAAAACCGGCGGCCTGGGCGATGTGGTAGGTTCCCTGCCCAAATACATGACCCAAGCCGGCGTGCTGTCGGCGGCCATTATTCCCAAATACGCCCTTAAATGGATCAACCACCAGGATTGGGTGACGGTGTACAGCGGATCAGTCTGGATCAACTGGCGGCAATGGCAATTCAGGGTGCAGCAGCAGGCCGGCAATATCTTGGGATACCCGCTGTTTGTCGTCGACATTCCGGGACTGTTCGACCGCCCCGGTATTTACAACGATTCTTCCGGCGCAGCTTACGGCGATGAAATCCAGCGCTATATCGCGTTTCAACAAGGCGTGCTCGACTGGCTGCTGTCCTTCCCCTGGCAGGAACGCCCGCGCGTGCTGCATTGCCACGACCATCACACCGCCCTGATCCCCTGGATGGTAAAACATTGCCCGGCCTACCAGCAACTGGCGCCCATTCCCACCGTGTTCACCATCCACAACGGCCAATACCAGGGCGCCTTCAGTTGGAATAACGGCCACCTGCTGCCGCCCTACGAAGCCGCCGCGCGGGGACTGCTCGACTGGAACGGCATCGTCAATCCCATGGCAGCGGCTATCAAAACGGCCTGGGCGGTAAGTACCGTATCACGGTCATATTTATTCGAACTGCACCAGAACAGCATGGGCCTGGAGTCCTTGTTCCGGCAGGAATGGCAGAAACAACACGGCATTATCAACGGCATCGATGCGCATGTATGGGACCCGTCTGACGACCCGATGATCCATTACCGGCTCGAAGGCGAAAATATTGCGAAATTCAAAGCGAAAAACAAACGCGTGCTCTGCGAGTGGTTCGGCTTCCCTTACGACGCGCCCCTCATCAGTTTTATCGGTCGCCTCGTTGGGGAAAAGGGCGCCGACCTCTTGCCAGATACCTACCGGCGTTTTATCCACAGCGGCGCGCGGGCGAGTTTTCTCGTATTGGGCACCGGCGAACACTGGACGCAAAACCAGTTCCGCGCCATGGCGCACCAGTTTCCGGGCCGGTTCAACGCGGTGATCGACTACAACGAAAGCCTGTCGCACCAGATCTACGCCGGCTCCGACTTCCTCATCATGCCTTCCCGGGTGGAGCCTTGCGGCCTCAACCAGATGTACGCCATGCGTTACGGCGCCATCCCCATCGTGCGTTCGGTGGGCGGCCTGAAAGACACCGTGCCCGACATCGGCGAACCCGACAGTTCCGGACGCGGCATCCGGTTCGATCAGTTCAGCATGGAAGATACTTCTTATGCCATCTACCGCGCCGTTTCGATGTGGCACAACGACCCCGGCATCGTGACGCACCTGCGGGAACGCATAATGGCCATCGATTTTTCCTGGGAAAACACGATCGGGCAATATTTCGGCGTGTACCGGCATATCGGCGCGCAAATCGAGCCGGAAAAGCAATTGCAGGTGCCCGAACCGGTGGCCGTGGCCGGGGAAAATGAAGCGGCGCCGAAAACCGCTCAGGCTGACGACAAGCCGGAAAAATCGAAGAAAAAACCCGGCGCGGCAAAAACCAAAACGGCGACAAAACAAACACCGCCAAAAAAGAAATAACCCGCCAACCCGTAACCTTACAACGACACAACACTTGTAACCATGATAAAAATTATTTGCCTCATCCTCGGCGGCGGCGCCGGTTCCCGCCTGTACCCCCTCACCGAAAAACGCTCCAAACCGGCAGTACCCATCGGCGGCAAATACCGGCTGATCGATATTCCGATTTCCAACTGTATCAACTCCGGCGTCAAGCGGATGTTCGTGCTCACGCAATACAACTCCGCCTCCCTCAACGCCCATATCAAAAACGCCTACAACTTCGACCATTTTACCCGCGGCTTCGTCGACATCCTGGCCGCCGAACAAACCCCCGGCAATGCGGAGTGGTTTCAGGGCACCGCCGACGCCGTGCGGCAAAGCCGCAAACACTTCGAACGGCACGACTTCGATTACGTACTCGTCCTTTCCGGCGACCAGCTGTATCAAATGGATTTTGAACAAATGGCCGTGCACCACATCGCCCAAAAAGCCGACATCACCATCGCCTGCCTGCCCGTGGACGCCCGCGACGCCACAGGCTTCGGTATCATGAAAGTGGATGAAAAAGGATTTATCCCCAGGTTTATCGAAAAACCCGCCGCCGACCAACTGCCCAACTGGGTGAGCGAAGTAGGCCCCACGCATAAAAAACGCGGACGAATGTACATGGCCTCCATGGGCATCTATATTTTTAACCGTAAGGCCCTGCTCGACCTCTTCGATCAGCACCCCAACGCCACCGACTTCGGCAAGGAGATCATTCCGGCTGCCCTTCAAAGCGGACGAAAAGTTTCAGCCTATCAATACGACGGCTACTGGACCGATATCGGTACCATCCGCTCCTTCTTCGAAGCCAATATCGAGCTGACCGACCATATCCCGCCGTTCAACCTGTTCGACACCTCCCGCCAGATATACACCCGCGGCCGTATGCTGCCGCCCGCCAAACTGTACGGCGGCACCCAGATCAACCGCGCCCTGCTCGCCGAAGGTTCCATTATCCACGCGCGGCTGATCGAAGGCTCCATCATCGGCATCCGCTCCCGCCTCGGCGAAAACACCGTGATCAAAGACGCCATCGTGATGGGTAACGACACCTATCAAACCCTGCAGGAAATAGCCACCAACCCCGACGAAATCCCGCTCGGCATCGGCCACAACTGCAGCATCGAACACGCTATCCTCGACAAAGACTGCCGTATCGGCAACAACGTGGTCATCAAAGGCGGCGACCACCTGCCCGACGTGGATACCGAACAGTTTACCATCCGCGACGGCATCGTGGTGGTAAAAAAAGGCGCCGTGCTGCCGGAAGGAACGCGGATCATGTAAAAACAAAAAAGCCATCCCGTCTTTCCGACAGAATGGCACAACATAACCATGAAAACAATTAACCAATCAAATGCTAAGCCCTTTCTAAGGATTATTGTTTTCAAAAAATCGTGCCAAAAAATCGGAATATCCCCGGTGTAAAAGTTAAAAGCGCCTTGAAAATGTCATCAGAAGGAAGATTGCATCCATTTATCTGCCGCCCGTTCGAGATTTTCCGCGGTTCGTGCCAGTAATTCGGGGAGCGGCAGTTCTGTGTCATTGATACAGATGGCCCGTTGCAGGCCGATGGCGCGGATTTGTTCGGGCGAAGCTTCAATACGCCCGCAGAAGGCGGTGACCGGCACGCCCCGGCGGGCGGCGCGCCGGCAGATGCCGTGAATGAGTTTCCCGTGCAGGGTTTGTCCGTCGAGTTTTCCTTCCCCGGTCACCACCAGGTCGGCCCGGGCCAGCGCCTCGTCGAAACGCGTCAGATAGAGCACAAGATCGATACCCCGGTGCAGGGTGGCGTTTAGAAAAGCCATGGCGCCGAAACCGAGTCCGCCTGCCGCCCCGGTGCCGGGAATATGGGCCAGTCCGGGCCGGTGGAGCTGTTGTTCGGCCAGTTGTGCCAGGCGCCGCAGTCCGGCGTCGAGTTCGGCCACTACGGGGGGAGCGGCGCCTTTTTGGGGGGCATACACCGCGGCCGCGCCATCGGGGCCATATAAAGGGTTCGTCACGTCGCAAATGACGTCCACCTGTTGCAAATTGAATGTCGTATCGGGCGGCAATATGCAGGCGATCCGGCCCAGCGATTCGCCGGTCGGCGGCAAGTCGTGGCCATTGGCATCGAGAAAACGCCAGCCCAGGGCAGCCGCCATGCCTGTGCCGCCGTCGTTCGTGGCGCTGCCGCCGATGGCCAGTATAACGCGGGTAGCGCCCCGCCGCTGAGCGTCGGCCAGCAACAATCCGGCGCCGAAAGTGGTGGTACGCAGCGGATTGCGCTCCTCCGGGCGCAGCAGTTGGAGTCCGGAAGCGCTCGCCATTTCCACAAAAGCGGTATCCCCGCCGGTATTCAGGCCATACGACGCCCGGATGGGTCGAAACAAGGGGTCAAACGTTTCGGTCTCTATCGTTTGCAAGGCCAGGTGATGTGCCAACACGTCGAAAGCGCCCTCCCCGCCGTCGGACAAGGGAAATTCCGTGATCCGGGCGTCAGGCCTGGCCCTGCGAATGCCGGCGGCTAAAGCCTGGCAGACCCCGGCAGCGGGGAGGGCATCTTTGAAAGAATCGGCGGCGACGAGGATACGCATGCCGGCTCAGTCAAAATCAAAAAACTCGTTCAGGAACGACTTTTTTTTGCGGTATTTCGGATCGGGGTACACATGGTCGCGATGCTGGTGCTGGCCGTATTTGTGCCGGTCGGCGTCGTAGTTGTCCTTGTTGGAATAGTGTTCGGCTGCGCGCTCGATAATTTTATCCAGCTCGCCGCGGTCGAGCCAGATACCCCGGCATTTTGGGCAATAATCTATTTCCACGCCGCTGCGGTCGGCAAGCACAAGGGTTTCGGAACAAACGGGACAAAGCATAATTTAACAATTAAACGTTTTAAAGGCGCAAAAATACATAACACCGCCCGGCGCAGGAAGTTGAACGCGGCGTCGCGGGAATTCGGCATACCTTTACCCCTGTCAAAACAAACGCTGTTCCACCCATGCGCTTTTTAATATTTTTTTGCGCGCTTCTGCTGCTTCAAATTTCGGCCTACTGCCGGTTCCGGCAGAAGCCAGGCCCCGAAGAAGTGGTCCGCCGCTGGCAAGATTACATCGACCGGAACAAGTTCGACTCCGCCCGGATATACAGTACCGAACTGGCCCGTTCATACATCGATTTCCTCGACGCCATCACGCAAGGCGATACCACCGAGATCACCCAAACCACCCTGTACGAACTGGGCTGCGATATCCGGGGCGATTCGGCAATATGCCATTTCCTGATAGAAGGCGAAATGGGCGAAAAAATTCCCGACACGCTGATCCTGTATAAAATAAAAGGCCGCTGGCTGGTGCACCATGTGGAAGGGTTCACCGTCATCCCCGTGGATACCTTGCAACCGGGAGACGAAGATATTTTGTTTCCGGGCGATTCAAGCGACGTTGAATTTGAGTGATGAGCGATGAGTGATGAGTGATGAGCGATGAGCGATGAGCGATGAGCGATGAGCGATGAGCGATGAGCGATGAG
>CALEYM010000393.1 GCA_937926185.1 uncultured Bacteroidota bacterium
AACGAGATGCGAAGGAAAGGACTCCATCCTGATCAGTCATTGCAACAGTTCATACTACACTATACTTCTTTAACCTGTAAAATTATCACCGATGAAAAATCTCCTGAATTTTTTTGTTACAAGTACGCTTGTTGCGTTTATCATTAATGCCGCTCCCGCCCAGGTGCGTTTCGGCGCAAAAGCCGGGCTTAACCTGGCAGGCATTGCTTACAGCGACGATTATCGCATCGACGCGGGGAGTATCTCCGAGGGTATGCTCAGCACGGATATAATACCGGCTTTTCACGTCGGCGGTTTGGTGGAATTCGATCTTTGGAACAATGTGGGTTTAAGTGCGGGACTACAGTTGAGCATGAAAGGCGGCAGCCGTAAGATCAGTGGAAATTTACTTGGCGAAGATTATACCTCGACCAGTACGGCACGACCGATGTATGTGCAATTGCCGGTAGTATTCTACTACAGAAACAACCGCTTTTTTGTTGGCGCAGGGCCTTATGCAGGCATCGGTGTAGCAGGAAAGGTAAGTACCAAAACGAAAGGGGCGGGCACGGGAGAAAAGAGATCCCGTGAGATCAAATTCGACAATGAACAGGGTATAAACCTGCATGACAACGGGGCTTCCCTTGCGCCGGTCGACTATGGTGCGGGTATTGAACTGGGATATGAATTCGGTAGTATCCGGGTAAGCGCTTCCTGCAACCTTGGACTGGCCAATGTATTGCCTGAAAATGCCGTGGATGAGGGTAAAAGAACCGGTCGGGATTATAAATACACACATAATGCGATCGGCGTTTCCGTGGCGTATCTCTTTGGCGGGGAATGATATGATTCTGAGGGTTACTGGTTAGAAGGTTAGAGGGTTACTGGTTAGAGGGTTAGAGGTCAACCAGTAACCCTCTAACCTATATTTTGGGCAACTGCGCCGACACTTTCTCCCAAAACCCGTCATCCAGCAGTCGCGCCCCGCCGATTAGGGCGGCGTGTTCTTCCAGCCGTGAAGGCGCGACTTTAGCGGTTACGCCCATTTGCCTCAGATCATCCTGAAACACGGGCCCGAACAGCGGCAGCGCATGGGCGATATTCCCGCCGATGACGAGGATTTCCGTATCAAATTTCTGAAGCCAGGGCGCCAGACACTCTGCCAGGTTGTGGCCAAACCGGATAAACAGGTTTTTAGCCACCGTATCAGCGCCGGCTCTGTCCAACAGCGTTTTTACGCCGTCCACTTTTTCATCGGTCTGTTGTTCGTATTCCCGGAGGAACCATTTGGTGGCGAAATAGTCGTCGGCAATGCTGTCTTTAAACGGCAAATGCCACAGGCAACCCTCTTTGGCCACCCGGTGGCCCATCGTCACTGGCAGCCCGTCTTCGATGTAGGCCGAGCCGAAACCCGTGCCCAATGTGATCACTACTACCCGCCGGAACCCTTTGCCTTCGCCCTGCCAGGCCTCGCCGATGGCAAAGGCAGTGGCGTCGTTGATAAAACGCATGGGCAGGGTTTGTCCGGCATGCAACAAGAGATGCAGGGCCGACGGAATGTGCATGCCGTACAAATTTTGGAACTTGTGCTGCATCTTTGAAATGCCTTCCCGGTAGTCGAAGGGTCCGGGAATGGCGAAGCCGATGCCAGCCGGTATTTCCGCGCCGGATTTCGACAGGGTATCGTTCAGCGCCGAGGCCCAGGCGTGCAGAATGGTCTCAGCGGGAGCGTCGTGTTGGTAGGTGGCGCGGGATAGGGTGTCTTCGGCGATCATGCCGGTTTCACAATTGACTGCGGCGCAGGTGATGTGGGTTCCGCCGATGTCGGCGCCGATGGCTTGATTAAAAGAAGACATTCAGATACAGCTCTTTGAGTGATATCTTATTTCCATCTATGATAAAACTATCGCTCTGACGCGTATATTCTGCATCTGTCCACCGGTTGGCTTCCAGTCGTTCATAAACGGTAACCGAAGGACGCTCCATGTCGATATACAGGATATAACGCAATGAAGGGATTCTTTTGTAACAAGGCAGTTTGGTGCTCAGATCGTAAGCGCGGGTGTTTTTCGACAACACTTCAAACAGCAGTACGGGTGTGGTTTCAGCATTCATACCGGGGCGATATTCAAAATATACGGGTGGTTGCGCAACAACCGAGCCATCGGGATTAAATATGCCCGTATCATCTGCTTCGCAATTGGCAGCATAAATCGGCCGGTTCGGGTCGTGTACCTTAAAGCGCCTGTCGGAGCGCGGATATATTTTTTTCAGGATATGGAGGCACTCTGCCACCATGTCGCTGTGCAGGTCGGTTTCATAACTCATGGCTATAATTTCATTTTGGTAAAAATCGGCCCGGTACTCCGCCGCTTCCAGCAGATCCCAATACTCATCGAAGGTGGCCGGGAAACGCACTAAGCCCGGACCGCCGAGTTCGAATAACTCTTTCCGGGTGAGCGGAAATTTTACGCCTGCTCCCATATCTGTCGTTTTTTATGTACAAAGTTAAGGTATTTAGTGCTGCCTGCGACGCCCTTTGCTTTGCGATGTTTTTTAATTCTCTATTTTTACCCCTCCTAAAATTGACCTTCCGCCCTCCCCTGCGACTTCTACCGCACATTCCTCTGCTTTTTAATACGTATTTAAAACCATGGTGAAAAAATCCGATCTCTGCTTTCTCCTGCTGGCCCTGTCCGGCGGATGGTATCCCATTTCCGAAGTATCCGCGCAGGATACGATCGTGGTCGGCGGCCTGTGGCCCAACAATACCTTTTCCGCCGACCTGACCAAAGCCGTTCCCAGCCCATCGGCCGGCCTGCTCACCGAAGCCGATCAGGCCAAGGCCGGCTGGGTGTATTTCTGGATGTTCGAAGACGGCGTGTGGAGCCGCCGGCCCGATTTTACCAGAAGTATGCCTGAAAACAAGGACTACAAAACCGCGCTAAAAGTGCGGGGCAAATACACCGACGACCCCGAACCGCCCCAAATGCACAAAATTGTACCCGCGGGCGGCGTCGCCGGTACCACGCCTGCCGACTCCCTCCCGCAGGACAAAGAGATTGACATTGTTTCCAACTGGGGCGCCGCGCGCATTGGCGATACCGTGTACCTGGCCTTGTCGGTAAAAAACCGGAACGATGCCTTTCAAACGCGGTCGGGAAAGGTGAGTTTGTTGTTCCCCCGAAGGGAGTTTTCCTACCTTGGCGAGGTTTTTCCGTCCGGCGCCGACCGCTTTGGAGCAGTCAGTTCCACGAATGTAACGGAAAGCGCCACGCTTTGCGAATGGCCCCTTACCAACGTTCCCGCCTTTCAGGCCCAAACCCTTTTCCTCGAAATGGTGGTGACCGGCAATGCCGTTGACGACGTGGCCTACCTGCTGGAAACAAAGGTGGATTGGGACGACGAACAAACGAACACGGTGCCCACGACATTTCCTTCGACCATCGGCGTTTCCAAAGATAAGAACGTTGCGTTCAGTTCTTATTACTTCGAATCCGAGGCTTCCGCGGAATTGAAGGTAAACCGCTCCCGCGACCCCAACGCCCTGGTCGTGCGCCCCGAAACGGTACCGCCTGCCACCCCTGCCCCCGTGCACAAACTGGAATACACCCTGTTTGTGGAAAACGTCGGCACGGCCACCACGCCCAATCTGGTGGTGGAGGTGACCTTTGACAACAAGATCAATCCCGCCTCTTACGCCCTGCGCAGCGACGATTTTAAAGTGCCCGTGACCTTCCCGGCCAACCCCTGCTGCACGGGCAACAAGGCCACTTTCACCTTCAACGGCATCAACCTGCCGCCCTCGCTGGGCGGCGCCAACCCGGCAGGCCAGGGCTCTTTCAAGTTTACGATGGACACCAAACCGGGCCTGAGCTTGCAGGACGGCGACAAGATCGCGTCCAGCGCCATGATCCGTATGGTGAACAACAATTTTTTCGAAGAAGACGTGGAACCGACGGGGCCGGCGGTAGTGACGGTGCGCAAACCGGAGCGGCTTTGCTACGGCTGGCTGCTGGGGCTTAAGTTTCACAACTTCCTGCCCAATTCGGATTCGCTGCGCAACACCGGTCTGAACGCGACTTTCCAGATCCCGCTGGTAAATTCAGATAAAAATACGCTGCAAAGCAAATTCCTGACGCCCCCGCGCTGGTGGTGGCAGTTCGAGTTGGGATTCGGCAAAAGCGCCTTCAATCATTCCGGGGATGGTAGCCGGATTGCCGCGCATTACCTGCACCTGACCCCGGCGCAAATCCGCTATACCCATATTCCGGCCGGGCCGGTCAATTTAGGCTTGTCGGCCGGATACAGCCTCTGCTATGTGTACAAGACTAACCGCGACGGCGTCGAGGCGCCGCTGCCATCGGGTTTTGGCAACCGGCTCGAACACGAACTGGCCGCCTCGCTCGACGCTTTCAACATGGTCACCGTGCCCGGCCTTTCGCTGGGCGTGGGGTATAAAATCCGCTTTAATCAACTTTTTGAAGATAGTTTCAGCTATCATTTTCCGTTTGCATATCTCCAGTTCAATTTTGCCCATTTTCAAAAAAGGCAGGTACAATTGCTAAACCGCTTGTACCGTTGGTGAGCCATAATGCACTACTACGGAATGGTTAAGGCGATACAAGTTTGTTTAATATGCCTGCTGTTTTTCAGCGCCGGTTGCGATAGCGACAAACCGGCCGGGGCTGTTTCCCCGGCTTGCGAAGCCGCGGAAAATCTGTTTGCCGAAGGCAATAAAGCCTATCGGGAAAAAAACTTCGGCGTAGCCGATTCCATCTGGCGGCGGGCGGCACAGGCGGCGCGGGCTTCCGCTTGCCAGCCGGAACTGTGGGCCAAATGCCGCATCGAAATGGCCCGCGCGCTCCGTCGCGGCGACCGCCGGAACGGCGCGGCACGGGCGATCGATACCCTACAGCATGACCTGAAAGAAGCGTTGGTCAAACACCCGGAACTCGCCGGCCGCTTTTATTTTCATATCGCTTATGCCTACCGTTCGCAGGACGATTTCTGGAACGCCCTGCATTTTTATGAAAAAGCCCGGCTGGCGCACGAGGCGGGACCTTTGCCCGCAACCAACGGTTCGGGTCGTTTCCTGTACAAACCGCTCGCCAATATTTACACCCGCCTGGGCGAAAGCGAAAAGGCCGTCAGTATCCTGAAAATAGCCTCGGACTCCTGCCGCGCGCAACAGGATTCCGCGGGCGCCGCCGAGGTGTACGCCGACCTGGGCAGGGCATACATGGACGTGTCGAAACTGGATTCGGCGGAGCGGCAATTCCGCGAGGGCTATGCATACATCCTTCGGCATCCCAATCCCGATCCGGAGGAACAAACCGGCATGCGCGCGCATATCCTGGCCAACTGGGCGCAAACGTTTTTACTGGAAGGAGAACCCGATTCCGCTCAAATCCTGGCGAGGGCGGCTATCAGTTTGGAAGCCGAAAACCCCGACGCCTGGTTTACCATGGCGGAAGTGGCAGCCGCCCGTTCGCAGTACGATTCGGCCGACACGCACCTGGCCCGTGTGGAACAATTGTACGCGCAAGACGACCTGCCGTTGAACCGCGAGCAGGCCAAAACGCTGATCCGTAGGGCCAAACTGTTGCTCGAACGTCCGGGCCGGACCGATGCCGGAACCGGCCTGCGGTTTTGCCGCCGGGCGCTTCAATGCGTATTGCCTTCGTTCGAGCCGGCCGACGACCTGGAAAACCCGCCGGAGCGCCTGTTTTATCCCGAAAATACCATTCTTGAGGCGCTCGACCTCAAAAGCCGGCTATTATGGACGGTCTGCCAAACCCGGCCCGACCGCGGGCATTTGGAACAGGCGGCCACTACGACGGCCCTGGCCCTGGCCATGAACGATACGTTGACGTCGGTTTACGGCTTTGAATCATCCAAACTCTATTCCTTAGAAAACACCCGCGACCTGCACGAACGCTACCTGCAGGTTTTGTTCGAACAACGCGAACGCTGGGCCGATGCCGGCGCGCCGGAAAAGATCGCCGCTTTTCTGGAAAAAAGCCGTGCCTTGTTGCTTCGGCAAAAACTGGCGGGCGAATACGCCCTGCAGGCGGCGCCCATACCGCCGGCGTGGCGCCGGCAGGAAGACGAATCGCGGCAGGAACTGATCTACCTGAAAAATCAACTGGCCGCCGAGGAGGCCTACGACGACCCCGATCCGGAACTGGTGGCGCAATTGCGCGGCGGTATTTTCCGGGTGCAGGAGAACCGGCAATTGCTGTTGGATTCCCTGAAAACGGCATTTCCTGAATATTTCCAGGCCCGCTACGCCCGCCCCGCGGCATCCCTGTCCGATATACGCGCGATGTTGCCGGCCGACAATGCCCTTTTTGCGGAGTATTTTTACAATCCTGAAACGGGAGCCTTGTACGGGCTGGGTATCACCCGCGACACGGTAAAACTGTTTAAAGGCAGTCTTTCGGCGGCCAACCTGGAAGCGTTCCTGTTTCTTGTACAGGATGAAAGCATGGGCCTGAACCGGGAGGGCGATCCGGTTTTTATGCAACAATTCGCCCGCGAAGCCCGCATGTTGTACGATACCCTGCTGGCGCCGCTGGCGGGAAGTACGCCTCCGGAAGAACTGATCGTTTCGCCCGACGGACCGCTGGGCAGCCTGCCTTTCGATCTGTTGTTGCCGCGCGATCCGTTGGAGGCGGAACAATCGTTCCGCAGGCTGCCCTACCTGCTTCGTCAAACGCGCGTGCGCTTTGCCGCTTCGGCCACCGTGCTGCGCGAAGCGGGCGCCCTGGCCGCCAACGCGGGCGGCAAGGGTTATTTCGGCGCGGCGCCGGGATACGCGCCCGGCGGCTATTTTGCGCCGGTGCATTTTGGCAAAGATTGTGTGCTGGACTTGTCGAAATCGTTCAGCGGCGAATTGTTGTTGGGCAAACGCGCTACCCGCGAGCGTTTTTGCCGGGAGGCCCTGGATGCTCAAATTCTTCATTTTTACGGCCATGGCAGCGCCAACGGCAGCCGGCCGGAACTGTCTTACCTTGCCTTTGCCGGCAGCAATGGCCTCGGCGGCGATGCCGCTGAAAGTCGTACATTGGCTGCAAGGGCACAACTGCCGGCGGAAGAAACCGGACGTGTGCTGTTTGCCCACGAGATCAGTCTGCTGCGGCTGGGAGCCGGCTTGGTGGTGCTCAGCGCCTGCGAAACGGGCGTGGGCCGCGCGGCAGGCAGCGAGGGTATTTTCAGCCTGGCCCGCGCTTTTCAGGATGCCGGCTGCCCCAGCGCCGCCATGACCCTCTGGTCGGTCGACGACGCGGCAACGGCCCGCCTCAGCGAATTGTTTTTGCAAAATATCCGCGCCGGGCAAGCCAAAGACCTGGCGTTGCAACAGGCCAAACTGCGCTTCCTCGACGAACATGAAGATTCGGTGATCCCTTATTACTGGTCAGGCATGGTACTCACCGGCGATGCGGCGCCCTTGTCTTTGCAAGCCGGCGGTTGCCGTATCCTGCTGGGCGAGGAAACGGCGCCTTGTTCGGCGCTGTGGCTGCTGGCCGGATTGCTGTTACTGGTTGTGGGGCTGGTGGCGGCTATTTTCCGGCGGTGAACGGCGCCACAAGCATGATTTAACAACAATAAACACTATGACAAAACAAATTTATTTACTCGCCCTGAATCTGCTTTTTCAACATTACAGCCCGGCCCAGGGCCTCGAATGGGCCTTTAAAACCGGCGGATCGCTCACCGACGTGGGTTATGCCGTTGTCGCCGATAAAAACGATTACGTCTACACCGCGGGCAACTTTGAGACGGGCGCCGATTTTGATCCGGGGCCGGGCACAGCCAACCTGAATTCCAGCGGATCAACGGACATTTTTCTGCAAAAACTGACCGCGGGCCGGAAACTCGTTTGGGCCAGAAAAATAGGGGGCAACGGCGCCGATTCGGGCAGAGGCATGGCTGTCGACCAGCAAGGCAATATTTACCTGACCGGATATTTCAGCAATGCAATGGATGCCGATCCCGGGCCCGCGACCTTTTTTCTGTCTTCTTTCGGCGATTGGGACATATTTGTACTCAAACTCGACAAGAACGGCAAATTGCTTTGGGCGGCTTCGGCAGGCAGCCCAGGCACCGACAGCGGCTTTGGCGTGGATACCGACCCCCAGGGTAATGTATACGTCACCGGTTATTTTGCGGGCACGGCAAACTTCGACCCGGGGGGCAGCAATTTTACCCTGACCTCACCCGGCGGAAGCCACGCTTTCGTGTGGAAACTGGATACCAACGGTAAATTCGTTTGGGCTACCGGCACCGACGGCGCCAATCAAACGCGCGGCTGGACCATCAGCCACGCCCCCGGCGGCAGCCTCTTCGTGGGCGGCGACGGCTTCCTGCAAAAACGCGACGCCGGTGGGAACCTGCTTTGGAATCTGGCCATGTCAAACACCGGTAGCTCCACGACCCGCCTGGTCACCGACCGTTCCGGCAATGTTATCGCAACGGGATACTTTACGGGCAGTTTTTTCCTGACCGACACCACTTTAACCAACAACAGTTCCACCACTTTTATCCTGAAACTCGACCCGGAGGGCAAATGCCTGATGTGCCGAACCATTACCGGCTCAAGCATCATTTGGGGGTACGATATCGACGCCGATGCGGAAGGAAATCTCTACACGACCGGATGGTTCAGTGGCGACGTTGATTTTGATCCCGGCCCCGGGACGGCTATTCTGTCCGCCCCCAACGATTATGGCAGCTTTGTCGTAAAAATGGATGCTGCCGGAACCTTCAAATGGGCTCTGCCTTTTCAGGGAACGGGCTCGGGCAACCGGCTGGAAGCCTATTCAACGGCTATTGACAACCGCGGAGGCATTTACAGCGTCGGTCGTTTTCGCGGCACCGTCGATCTGGATCCAGGAACGGGCATGCTCAACGTGACAGCCAACGGATTCTTCGACTACTTTTTTACCAAAATAAGCTCCGCGGTATTCTACCGGGGCAAAGTATTCCACGACCTGAATGATAACAAACAGCAGGACGCCGGCGAACCCAACCTGCCCAATATGATCGTCAATGCCCGCGGGAACGACATCTATGTTTCCAGCGACGAAGACGGCTTGTACCGTTTTTACGCGGATGTATTTTCGGATACGATCCGCGTGGTACCCCCGCAGCCGTACTGGTCTGCCACACCTGCTTTCCAGGTGGCCACCATGCAGGCGCCCGCAGATTTTGCCATGACTTTCGATACGGTGCGGGATATATGCCTGTCCGTAATAGCAGTCCCTTCGTTTCGGCCCGGCAGGGAAACCAAGGTACATCTGAATGTCAGCAATATAGGTTCTGTCAGGATCGACTCTGTCCCGGTAAATCTGCGCGTATCCATCCAGCCTGTACCGGAACCACTGATCTATTTATCATCGCAACCGGAAGTAAGCGCCATATCCGGCGATCTGTATTCCTGGCTGATCCCTTCCCTTGATCCCGGCAAAACGGCCTACCTTGAAATCAATTTTCAGAGCCCTGTAAGCGCCGCGCTGGGTAGTCCGGTCGTTTTATCCTCTTTCGCATTTATTCCCAACGACGTACAACCCGACAATAACCAGAGCCGCGTGAGCTATATCGTACAGGCAGCCAAGGACCCAAACGACAAACAGGTCACACCGGACATCGTGGCCGCCACAGCATTAGATACGACAAGCCTGATCTATGTCGTTCGTTTTCAGAATACCGGCAACTACCCCGCCGAGTTGGTTTTTCTGCGCGACACCCTGCCGCCCGAACTCGATCCCGGCTCGCTCATGATACTGGGAACCAGCCACGCCCCCTATACCTGGCGGCTGAGCGAAGGCCGGGAACTGGAAGTGCGTTTCGATCCCATCTGGCTGCCCGACAGCGTATCCAACGAGCGGGAAAGCCACGGTTTCGTGGCCTTCAGCCTGAAACCCAGGCCGGGGCTTTCCCTGGGTGATTCGGTCCGTAACCGCGTGGGCATTTATTTCGACTACAACGAGCCGGTGATCACCAACTACGCTGTGATGAAAGTAGCCCAATTGGTGCAGGTATCAGAAACCGGGGCTTCCGGCGGGCTTGCTGTTAAACTCAGTCCTAACCCGGTCACGGCGCACAGCCCGCTCCGGATCGACCTTCCGGCAGAGGCGGCGCAACAGGCAACACGGGCGGTGGTGAGCGATATGAAGGGTGTTGTCGTGCAGAAAACCACGACATCGCCCGGCGAGCGTTATCTGAAATTAGATGGTTTACCGGCAGGCATATATTGGGTGCGCGTGAGCGCGGGCAGCATGTCAGGCGGGCGATTGCTGATCGTGCATTGACAAAACGCCATTTTCATTTTCGGCACCGAAAGAACAGGCGCCGGCACACCTGAACTTTGCGGATGCCGATCTGGGATATTTGCAGGCGCAAGTGCTGAAACAGGCGGAAATGCGCTAACTTTGTATAAAATTGCAACCTATGCCTCCCCCTTTCCCCGGCATGAATCCTTACCTGGAAGGGTATCTGTGGCCCGACGTGCACAATAGCCTGGCCTACCTGATTTCCGTGCAGCTGACGCCCCGGGTAGGTACGCCATATACCGTGCAAATGAGCAATTACACGGTGGAAGACACTTCGCCAGGGGAAGATGTCGGCATCATGTATCCCGACGTGGAAGCTTTTCAGCGGGTGAAAGAACCGGATGTGGCCTATACGAAACCCATCACCCCCGAAACGCTCGTGCTTCCGACCATAAAGCCGGTGTCCATACGTATCCCGGTGGTGGAAATATGGGACCGGAAACACAACAAACTCGTCACGGCCATCGAAATCCTGTCGCCGGTACACAAACGCAGGCCGGGGCTTCAACCCTACCGGGAAAAACGGCTTCGTTTGCACTACGCAGGCGTCCACCTGATCGAAATTGATCTGCTGCGCCGGGGCGAACGTCCGCTGGAACATCCCTGGTTGCCCAAATCGCACTACCTGGTTTCCCTCCTGCGGGCCGGCTCGGGACAGACGCA
Source organism: uncultured Bacteroidota bacterium (assembly GCA_937926185.1). Classification (GTDB taxonomy): domain Bacteria; phylum Bacteroidota; class Bacteroidia; order Chitinophagales; family Saprospiraceae; genus M3007. Next base: position 10,980 of record CALEYM010000393.1, read on the forward strand.
GATTTGGGCCCTGGACGTGAAAGACCCCTTGCCGGTAATCCCCGTTCCGTTGAAACACCCGGATGAAGATACCTTTCTCGACCTGGAAAAAGCCCTGACAGACCTGTATGAACAACGGGATTTTGGCAAGGCTATCGACTATAGTGAAACGCCGCCGCCGCCCGCCTTTTCGGAAGCGGATTTGGACTGGATGAAGGAAAAAATTCAAAGGGAGATAAAAAACTAACCCATGAAACGCAAGCCATTCCGCCACCGCTTCTGGAAAATCCTCAAATGGACCGCCGGCATCTTCCTCCTTCTCCTGCTCAGCCTGGCGCTCTACCTCTATATCGTAGCTATCATGGAGCCGCCCCAACCGTCCGATACTGCCTGCGTCAACTGGCAGCGCGATACCCTGAGCTCTACCTGTTACACCCTGGGCCGAAACTGGCTGCGCCGTAGCGACAGCGGCCTGTGGGAACTCTACGTGGAAGGCGAACCCTTCCAGCGCGGCGTGGCGAACGGCAAACTCACCCGCGAGCTGGTGATCAAACAGGAAGACGCCTTCAACGAACAGATCAACCTCATGGTGCCATCGGGGCCGCACCGGCATTTCCTGAAATACTTCATCGGCTGGTTCAACCGGCATTTGGAAGAAAACGTAACCCCCGAATACCAGGAGGAAATTTACGGCGTCTCTTTATCCGCTTCCGGCCAGTACAATTATATCGGCTCCAACTACCAGCGCCTGATGAACTACCACGCCGCGCACGACATCGGCCATGCCCTGCAAAACATGGCCCTCGTGGGCTGCACGTCGTTCGGAACCTGGAACAGCCGCTCCGCCGACAGCGCGCTTATCATCGGGCGCAATTTCGACTTTTTTGTGGGCGACAAATTCGCCGAAGATAAAATCGTGGCTTTCATCAATCCCGCGCAGGGCCACAAATTCATGATGGTCACCTGGGGCGGCATGACCGGCGTGGTGTCGGGTATGAACGAAAAAGGACTTACCGTGACGCTCAACGCGGCTAAATCGGATATCCCCGCCGGATCGGCTACGCCCATTTCGCTGGTGGGCCGGGAAATCCTGCAATACGCCCAAAACATCGGAGAAGCGCTCGCCATCGCCCGCAAACGCCGCACCTTTGTGTCGGAGTCCATCCTCATCGGCTCGGCGCAGGACAACAAAGCCGTCGTCATCGAAAAAACGCCGGAGGAAACCGCCCTCTACGAATCGGGACAGGACTATCTCATCTGCGCCAACCACTACCAAAGCAGCGCACTCGCCGGCCAACCCAACAACCGCGCCCAAATGGAAGAAAGCGCCTCGCTTTACCGCTTCCACCGTGTGGAAGAATTACTCGCCGGCGCCGGCCAAATTAGCCTGCCCGCCGCCGCTGCCCTGCTGCGCGACCAGCGCGGCCTGCGCGGCGCCGACATCGGCATGGGCAATGAAAAAGCCGTGAACCAACTCATCGCCCACCACAGTATCATTTTTCAGCCGCAAAAACTGCTGGTCAGCGTGTCCGCGGCGCCCTGGCAACTGGGGCAGTACGTCACTTACGACCTGCGCAAGGTGTTCGCCCTGCAAGGACTGCAAGCCGACCACGAGATTCGGGACAGCGCCCTTACCATTTCTCCCGATACCTTTTTAAACACGCCCGATTATCAGAATTTTGCGCGCTTCCGGCAAATGAAGGAACAACTGCGCCGCGGCACTGCCGGCGACCTGGATGTGGAAGTTTTTACACGTTTGAACCCGGAATATTATCATGCCTACGTGCTGGCCGGAGATTATTTATTTAAACAAAAAAAATACGCCGAAGCGCTGCGGCAATATCAAAGCGCCCAAACCAAAGAAATCGCCACACTGCCGGAACGCCAGCACATCGACCGGCAGATCGAACTTTGCAAAAAACGCCTGAATAAATGATCGCGGGCATCGGAACAGATATTATCGAAGTGCAGCGGGTGCTGGAAAAGATCGACAAAAATCAGGGCTTCCGCGAGGCGACCTTTTCCCCGGAAGAAATCGCTTATTGCGAAAACAAACCCCGGCGGGGCGAACACTATGCCGCGCGTTTTGCGGCCAAGGAGGCCCTGCTGAAAGCCGCCGGCGAAGGCTGGACAAGCGCCATATCGCTTCCCGAAATCTCCGTTTGCCACGATGCAGCCGGGAAACCGTATTTCGCGTTCAGCGGCGCTACAGCGCGGTATTTTGAGGCGAAAAACTGGACGGCCATTCACCTGTCCATTGCCCATGTGCGGGAAATGGCGGTGGCCATGGTGGTGGCAGAGCGTTGAACCGGGAAAGGGGCGATATTATGCAGGGTATAAACCCCTAAACGAAAACAGGGCACTTACCTTAACGGCAGTAACCCTGTAATAAACCCCAAAAAACCAAATGAAAACAGTCTTAAACAGACGCTATATAAAAGCGGATATTTGCAAAGAATACGGTATGTTTTTCAACATTTGCGGCACAAAGATAAAATGACTTGGGTGTATGTAGTACACTAAGCCTCACATTTTTTTAATTTTAAATTAACATAGCCAGGGTATGGAAGGGCGAAAGGCAGTAAAATTATTGTTTTTTGGCGCAATTGTTTTACTAATGATCTCATCCTGTAAACGACACAAAGAGCGTATCATCCGTACAAAAGTGGACGAACGGGTAGCCGATTTCCGGAAAAAGGAAATGGCCAAATGCCGGGTGGCGCTGATGATCGAAGCGGAAAAGATCGCCGACTCTTTGCTGCTGTACGAGGCGTTGCAGGAAGTGAACGATTCGCTGAAGCAGTTGCGGCCATTCAAACCCCTGCCGCCGGCTGCCATTCCGCCGCTCGATTCCGCCGCGGTGAAACCGATCTTTGACGACAGCGAATAATGCGCTGTATTTTTCGGGCGCAAAGCAACGCAATTGGCTTGCACGGCGTCCGGTTTGCTGGCATGTGGTATATTTTGTTCCGGAAATGTTTGTTAAGGATACTGGATACTCTCCCGGTGATCCTCCGTGCCTCCGTGCCTCCGTGGTTAATTATCCTCTCGTGCGGTTTTTCCCTCACAGCCCAGCAACCCTTCTCCAATCTGCGCACCCGTATCGTCGACGCCCGGCTGCCGCTGCAACAACTGGATTCACTCACCGTGGCCGCGCCTTTACTTAGTGTATTTGATGCTGTAAGCGGGCAAGCAGTGGATTTGTCGTTTTTTTCTTTGGAGAATAATTGGTTGCGGGTTGACACGGCGCGATTTTTTTCGGGTAAGCCGGCTAACAGCCGGCTTTACGTGAACTACCGCGTACTGCCACATAACCTGGCCGCCCCGGTGCAACGGCTCGACACCGCCGCTATCCGCCGCGCCGGCGCCGGCAACGACATCGAATTCGACTACACGCCTTATGAACCGCCTTCCAAACCCTGGGAATCTGCCGGACTGGTGTCGAACGGCGCCTACACCCGCGGCTTGTCGTTCGGCAATAACCAAAACCTGGCCTTTAACTCCAACCTAAACCTCCAGCTCGGTGGCCGGCTGGGCAACGATCTGGAAATCCAGGCAGCCCTGTCCGACAACTCCATTCCCCTGCAACCCGACGGCACCACGCGCCAGCTCCAGGAGTTCGACCGGATTTTCGTGCAACTAAAACGCAAAAACCTCAGCCTCACCGCCGGCGATTACGACCTGACCCGTCCCCGCGCCTCCGGATATTTCACCAATTATTTCAAACGGCTGCAAGGAGCCATGGTGATTGCGGATTACGGATTATCCCGAGGCCTCGGGATAATCCGCAATCCGCAATCCGTCCCGAGTCCTCGGGATAATCCGCAATCCACCATCCGTCTGGCCGCCGCCGTTTCACGGGGCAAATTCGCCCGCCAGATCGTGGCCGGCCAGGAAGGCAACCAGGGTCCCTACCGCCTGCTGGGCGCCGAGGGCGAACGGTTCATCATCGTGCTGGCCGGTACGGAAAAAGTGTTTCTGGACGGTCAGCAACTGCGCCGCGGACTCGACGACGATTATATCATCGACTACAATCTGGGCGAAGTGACGTTCACACCCCGCCGCCTCATTTCCAAAGACAGCCGCATCATCATTGAATTCGAATACGCCGTGCAGACGTACCTGCGCTCCACCCTGGCCGCCAACGCTTCCTGGCAGGGGCGCAAAAGCCTGTTTTATGTCAATGCCTATTCCGAACAGGACAGCCGCAATGCCGGCGGCGCGCAGGACCTTTCTGCAGCCGAACGCGGCCGCCTGGCCCAGGCCGGCGACGACCTTCGGGACGCCTACGCTTCCGGTATCGACACCCTCGACACAGAGGGCGGATTCGACCCCGGACGGGTGTTGTACAAATCGGTGGATACCCTGGTTTGTGGCATCACGGCGCCCGTTTTAGTCTATTCCGCGAATCCGGACAGCGCCCGGTACGCGGCGCGTTTTACCGAGGTGCCGGCCGGGCAGGGCAATTATGTGCAGGTGCAAACGGCTGCCAACGGTCGCGTGTTTCGCTGGGTGGCGCCCGATCCCGCGACCTGTCAGCCCACCGGTAATTTTGAGCCGGTGGTACGGCTGATCGCCCCGGAATCGCGGCAGTTGTTTGCCGCCGGTACCGAAACCCAACTGTCGAAAAACACCCTGTTGCAGGCCGAAATTGCGGTCAGCAACCGCGATTTGAACCGTTTTTCTCCCCTTGGCAACGACGACAATACCGGGTTGGGTGGTTTTTTCAGCCTGCGGCAAAACGTATTCCCGTCGGGCGCCGCCAAGGGCTGGAACGTGTCGTTGAACGGTACGTATGAATTTGCCGGCAGGCAATTTGTTCCCCTCAACCCCTACCGTCCGGCCGAATTCGTCCGCGACTGGAACATCGGAACAGCGGATAAGCCCGCCGCGGAGCACTGGGCGCGCGGCGGACTGAGTTTGCAAAAAAAAGATTGGGGCAGCGCCCGCTACGAATTCGGCGCTTTTCTGCGCGAAGGACTGTACGACGGCCTCCGGCACACGGCACAGGGCCGTTTTCAGCGCCGGGGTTTTGATCTTTTGGCAGAAATGAATCTGCTGCAAACGGGCGGCACAGCCGAAAACAGCCGTTTTTCAAGGCCCAAATTCGACCTGGGCAAAACCTTTTTCCGGAAAGACAAAAAACCGCTGTTTAAAATCGGGATATACGGCGAGCGAGAACGCAACGAACGCCGGCCGGCAAACGCCGATACGCTCAACCGCGCCAGCTTCTGGTACGACCTGACCCGGCTCTACTGGCAAACCCCTGAAAACCAGGGCGCCTGGCAATGGGGTGCTGCCTGGATGCGCCGCAACGATTTTGTGCCGCTGGGCCAGTCGTTCAAGCAAAATACCTCGGTGGACGAAGCCAATCTGAACGGACGGACGCCCCCAATGGGAAATTGGGGCGCCCTGGCCTGGAATCTTTCCTGGCGCCAACTGCGTATCATCGATCCGGAACTCACCACGCTCGACCCCCAACAAACCTACCTGGGACGCCTTGATTACACCCTGAATGCCTGGAAAAACGCGCTGGCCTTTACCGCTGGCTACGAACTCGGTTCCGGCCAAAGCCCGCGGCTCGAATTCAGTTACATCCGCGTCAATCCCGGTGAAGGCCAGTACGCCTGGGTGGATCGCAACCGCGACAGCATCCTGCAGGTGGACGAAATGGAAATTGCCGTTTTTCAGGATCAGGCCGAATACATCCGCGTGGCCGTGACCACTACCGACTACGTGCGCACCAACAACACCACGCTCAACCAAAGCCTGCGGCTCGATCCGAGACTGGTGTGGGGCCAGTCGAAAAAACGCTGGCAGCGGCTGATGAGCAGGCTTTCTACACAGAGTAACCTGCAGATCAGCCGGCGGGTGCTGGCCTCGGCGCGCGGCGAACCGGCCTGGAACCCCTTCGACCTGGCCGTAGCCGATACGGCGCTCGTGGCGGTGTCGGCCACGCTGCGCAACGCCCTGTACGTCAACCGCGCCGACCCGGCCTGGGACGCCTCGCTCGCGTGGTCGGACAACCGGGGCCGCAACGCCCTCACCACGGGTTTCGAAAGCCGCCGCCTGGGCGACTGGACGCTGCACGGCCGCGTCAATTTCAGCCGGCACTGGAGCACTGAACTCGACCTCAGCCGGGGGAAGAAGATCAACGACAGCGAGACCTTCAACGCGCGCGACTACGATATTTTGTTTTGGCGGGTGGCGCCGAAACTGAGCTGGCTGCCCACGCGAACCTTCCGGCTCATCGCCTCCTACGCCTGGCGCGACAGCCGCAACATCCTGCCTTCCGCCGAAACTGCCCGCCAGACCGACTGGAGCGCCGAAATGAGCTGGAACCCCCAGGGGAAACCCAACGACGCCGGTTTCCGGGCGGTCACTTCCATCCGGGCACGAGCCACTTATGCGCGCATTTCCTATAGCGGCGCCGCCAATTCCGCCGTGGCTTATGCCATGCTCGACGGCCTGCAGGACGGGCGAAACTTTTTGTGGAGCATCAATGTGGATCGCCAGCTGTCGCGCTCCGTACAACTCAGCCTCAATTATGAAGGCCGGAAAACGGGGGAAAACCGGATGGTGCACGTGGGCAGGGCGCAGGTGCGGGCGGTGTTTTGAGGTATTCAGGGCCCACGAAACCGGCGATAGCTTCAATTCCTGTGATATTTTTGTTCGATGGCTTCCGCCTCATTGGTGGCGGCTTGCGCCTCCGGATATTTCCGCATTTCGGTATAGAAACCGGCCAGATGCCGGAGCGTGATGGCCAGAAAGGGAGCAAAAGCGGCGGGATTGGTCTCCGCCAATTCGCGCTGAATCTTCAATGCGTCCTGGTAGGCCGTTTCGGCTTTTGAATCCTTGCCGTGTCGCATATAGAGGTTTCCAAGATTACTCAGGGTAAGCGCGGCGAAAGGCCGGAATACGGCGGGATTCTTTTCTGCCAGTTTCAGGTGGACGGCAAGTGCCCGCTGGAGCAGGTTTTCAGAATACCGGTCGAAAAGGGAGGCTGCTTTGTTGTGGTCGTCGTATGCCAGATTGAGGTCTACAAACTCCCGGATGTCGCCGGGAATGATGGCGCCGGGGTTTTGCCCGGCCAGTTTTTCGTAAATATCCAGGGCGTCCTCAAACGCCGATTTGGCGCGCGCCATTTTGCCGTTTTCATAATACACCCGGCCTAAGTTGTTGTGCGTGAGCGCCAGGTACGGTTGGAACTCATCCGGGTGTTTTTGGGCGAGGCCATTGTAAATGCGCAAGGCTTCCAGGAATGCCTCCTGCGCTTCGGGGTTGCGGGCGCGGTCCGAATCCGGCATTTTTACTTTCCTGTACAAGTTTCCGAGGTTATTGAGCGTCAGTGCGACAGCGGGCAGGTATTCTTCCGGTTGGCGTTCCGACAGTTTTCTGAATATAGCCAGCGCTTCCCGGTAAGCGGCTTCGGCCTCGTCCATGCGTTGCAGCGCGCGGCAGGCATTGCCCAGGTTGTTGAGCAGAACGGCCTTTGTCTCCTCCGACCGGACCCGGCGCAGCGCTTGGCTCAAGCGGACCGCGGCTTTTTCATAGTGGTTTTGCTCGGCCAGGAAGAAGGCATATTGGCGAAGTATCTGCACGTTTCCGGAATCCAGTTGCAGCATGATCTCGAAGCATTGCGCAACGCTGTCGAATGTCAGGTTCGTTTTATACAAATCGGCCTGCAACGACAAACCGCGGATCGCATCCTGCGTACGCTGCCGTTGAATAGAGTCGCGTTGTTCCATCCGTCGCATGCCCGCGGCAATGCTGTCGCGTTCAAGCAGGATGTTGCGGGCCTGGGCGGCATAGTCGGCGCGTTGCAGGATATCGAGGGCTTTATCCAGCTCGCCCTGTTGAAAAAACGCGAAGGCTTCCCGGAAAGCCGGCGAGCTGTCGTCGAGATTGACGGGGGCGTAGCGGCGGGCGAGTTCACGCGCGGCGGCGTCCAATTTCAGGCGTTGCGCTTCCATTTCCGCCAGTTGGGTTTCCAGTTCGCCGATGCGTTTTTCATGGGCGCCCGCATCGTTTTTCAGGCGGTTGCGCTCGGATTGCAGGGTGGCCAGTTTTGTTTCCAGGGCTTTTTCGGCGGCGGTTTTGCCGATGTTGTAATATTTTTTCCGGTAATCGGCGATTTTACCGGGAGCGGCCATGTAAATCGCAATCTGTTCCCTTTGGTTGGCTACCGCGTGGAGCGCATCGGCATTGACGACATCCAGACCTTTTTTGGCAACCATAAATTGTACGTTTTCAAGTCCTTCGACTTTAATCAGCACCAGGCGGAATTTACCCTCGCTGTCGGTCAACGCTTGTTGTGCGCGGCCGAATTCTTCTTCGACGGAGGCAAAATGCACGTATTCCCGTTTGCCGGTTTCCGTCTGGCTGTTTAAAACCGAGACGACGCCAAAAAGGGTGGATTGCTGGGAGCGGAGCTGCCATGCAACCAGGTTGGCAATCAAAATGCAGAGCGATATTTTCATACCTGGGTTCATTTTTTTGGGTGAAAAAAGCGGCACATATTTTACGCTGCCAGCCGTTATTTTTCCATTACTACCGATAAAGACTCTCCCGTTTGCGGAAATGCGGGTTTGATCTGCATCCTGAATCCGGGTTTAGCATGTTGGGTAGCGAATGTCATGCTTTCAACAATGGTTTTGTAGTATATGGTGAAACAAATATAAGGGGAGGTTAAGCCTTCTTCGATATTTCATTTTCGTACCAATCCTGTCCAAACTGCTGCCACTGGATTATTGCACAGTATTGGCAGAACCCTGGTATGAATTTTACAGCCGAATATCCGTTCCTTATTTTTGACTGCTCCATTGGCTGCGCCGGTATTCTTTGCGATAAGCAAACCAATTACTATCACGTATAAATATTGAACTATGAAACCTGCTTTCACCACACTGCTCATCGTTTTCATTTCCTTTCATATTGCCGCGCAAACCGTCTGGGCCCCGCTCGGCGCTGAATGGTATCACCGGCAGGGCGCCGGTCTCAGCGAGCCTATCGGCATGGGCTATTATCACTCGGAAGTGGTGGGCGACACGGTTGTGAAGGGCCGTACCTGCCGGAAAATTGAACGGTATAAAAAGGTATGGACCGGCGACATCGTGCAGCTGGACCCGCTGCTCACGTATGCGCGCAACGACTCGGTGTATTTGTATAACCCCTTATTCGACCGCTTTTTGCTGACCTACGATTTTACCGCTGCCGCGGGCGATACCCTGACTTTTCCGGCGCCGGACTCCCTGATCTGGTTGCCAAACGATTCCACCTTTCAGGTGCGGGTGGATTCCGTCGTGCTGCGCCAGGCCGGCGCTACGGCGTTGCGTTTTTTTTACGTGACCACCCTGGAGCATTCTTTCTGGGGTTTTGACGGCTGGTACGCGGAAAGGATCGGCAGCCGGATGTGGCAGGGCGCATTTCCCGTCATTACCATACCGGAGATAGATGGCTTTTTCCGGTGTTATTCCGATGACTCAACGTTTATCCGCTTGTCGTTGGAAACCTGCGATTATCCCTTTACAACAAGCGTTGGCGAGCCGGGACATGCGTTGTCGCCGGTCCTTGCGCCCAATCCGGCGGACGATGCGCTGTCCATTACTTTTACGGTTGATCCGGGTCAGGTATTCTTGCGCCTTTTCGATGACCATGGCCGGCTTTTAAAAGAAGAAAAAGCAGCGGGCATGAATGTGCTGCTGGATGTAAAGGATTATCCGCCCGGTATTTATGCGCTGCATATTCGGACAAAAGAGGGCAATTCTGTCCGAAAAATCATTAAAAACTAGGGTTAAAAGGTGTCGGATGTATATTAAACAAAAAGTATAAAACAATTAAGTAAACTTTTTTACCTTTGCAAAAAAGGTAATAGCATAATGAGTGCTTATAAAACTACTGCCCCTCCTAAGACATTTGCGGAGTTTTTCGCTGGAATTGGCCTAATGCGCATTGGTCTGGAGCAGGCTGGTTGGAAAATTGCGTTTGCTAATGACATTGACCCAACGAAGAAAAAGACATACCAAAACCATTTCAAAGATGACCCGGAACATTTCCACCTTGGCGATATTCATCAATTGCCAAGTAATCAAGTTCCAACAGTTGGTTTG
>CALEYM010000394.1 GCA_937926185.1 uncultured Bacteroidota bacterium
CTGGAGCTTTAATCAAAGCGGACGCTGATACGCATCATCGGAGGTGTATTTAGATAAAAATAGATTTGCCGGAAATTATTAAACATGAACCATTCTCCGGTTTCCATCGCCTTCCCGAAAAGGCAACCCCTGCCTCGGGGCGCCACGCTGTTAGCCGCCGACATAGGCGGCACCAAAAGCGATCTGGGGCTTTTCGAAGTCGGCTACGGTGGACTGTCTCTCGTCAAAGAAGCCCTTTATCCTTCAAAACAATTCGGTTCCCTGGCAGAAGGAATCCGGCATTTCCTGGGCAATATGCCCCTGCCCGAACGGCTCAGCATCGCTTTTGCCGGCCCCGTTCAGGACGGAAAAGCCCATTCCACCAACCTCGGCTGGGACATCGACATTCGCCAACTGGCCCGCGACACCGGCATTCAGCAGGCATTCCTGATCAACGATCTCGAAGCCGAAGCATACGGGCTGGCCGCGCTGAAAAAAGAAGAACTCGTGACCGTGTATCCCGGCAAGCCGGGTTTGAAAGGCAATGCAGCCATCATAGCCCCCGGAACAGGGTTGGGCGAAGCGGGCCTGTACTGGGACGGCGGCGCCCTGCATCCTTTCGCCACCGAAGGCGGTCACACCGACTTCGCCCCACGCAATGAATTCGACTGGGAACTGCTCCGGTTTTTACAAAAAAAATACGGCCACGTGAGCTGGGAACGGGTGGTTTCCGGCATGGGCATCTGTAATATCTACGACTTCCTGCGCGATGTGAAACACCGGGACGAGCCCCTCGCAGTGAAGGAGCGGATGAAACGGGAAGAACCCGGCGCCGTGATTGGCGCCACCGCGAAAGAGGGCTGCCCCATCAGCGTGGAAACGTTGGAAATATTCACCCGCTACCTCGCCGTGGAGGCCTCCAACCTGGCATTGAAACTGAATGCCACGGGCGGTTTGTTTATCGGCGGCGGTATCCCGCCAAAAATCTGGAACGATAAGTTGCAGGCTATTTTCCTAGAACATTTTATCCAGGTGGGCCGCCTGCGGCCGCTCATCGAGTCGGTGCCGGTATACGTGGTGCTGAACACGAAAGTGGTGATGCTGGGCGCGGCATGGTACGGCAGAACTTAAGATACCATTTGATTTACGAATCGAATAAAAAACCGGGCGAGCATGTTTGCGCTCGCCCGGTCCTTTAGTGCATGCCGCCTTTAAAGCAAACGGATTATCGCGACAGGCTTTCGAGGAAAAACCGGATCAGGTCGGTCGTTGAAACGATCCCCACGATACGGTTGCCTTCCAGCACGGGCACGGCGTGGAATTCATTTTCAGAAAGAATTTCCGCCAGGTCACCCACCGTATCGCTGGCCTGAACGCTGACGGGGTCGCGGGTCATTACTTCGCCCACCACCAACTTTCCGTAATCCTCGCCGGTATCCAGGCTTTCCAATACGCCGCCCGCCGGCACTTTTTTCAAATCCACCCAGCTGAGCATACCTGCCAGGTGACCTTTCGAGGTTACGGGGGCATGGCGGATATCGTGGTTGTTAAAAGTAATGGCCACGTCGTGAAGCGGGTCGCCGGCGCCAACAATGAAAACATCCTTGGTCATTATAGCTGAAATCGGAGTGTCGAGTATCATAGTTTTTTATTTTTAGCGATCAATATGTTTCAGGCATCACATTTTTTGCCAGCGCGCCGAGCGTACTTGTCTGCCTTCATCCAGTTGCACCACGTATTCGCCAACGGGCAAGGATTGCACGGGCAGGATCACCGCGTTGCCGCCTTCCACCGTGATCAACGTGCGTCTGAGGATGATCTTGCCTTCCGAATTGCGGATACGGAGCAACACCTCGTCGCCCAGTGCCGTGGCGTTAAATTCGATCATGATCCGCTCAGTGGCGGGGTTGGGATGCACGGCGGTAATATAAACGCCCTCCGGATCGGCCGGAACGGGGTCGGCAGACGTTTGGGCCAGCATGGCGGTGCTGATCATACAACCCAAAAACGCGGCAAGGACAATGATGTAGTTTTTCATAACAAATGCAGTTTGGTTGGACATCGGGAGCGAAAAATCGCTCTTTATGCCACAAATTTGACTGCATTTGCTCAGTGTGGGCAATTACAGGGATTATTATGGAAGATGATTTTCGTCAATTGGGGTAATGGACAAGGGAGTGCCTAAGTCCGATATTGTACTTGGGTTTCTGCCAGAGTATATGCGCGCTGACACCGAATTCGCAGTTGCTTAGCTCAAAGCTCCCCGTTCGCCGGCATCTCCCGCCGCGCCTTCCAGCCTCAGCACCCCGCGCGGGCACACCACCGCGCATATCCCGCAACCCACGCAGGAGGCCCGCACCACATCCTGACCCCGCTGGGCGTAGTGCCGCACGTCGATACCCATTTCACAGTAGGTGGAGCAGTTGCCGCAGCTGATACACTGGCCGCCGTTCACCGTGATGCGGAATTTCGATTTTTTCTTTTGCAAAATACCAAGTATAGCCGCCTGCGGGCATCCGAAGCGGCACCACACGCGGCTACCCATGAGCGGGTAAAAACCCACGCCTACCACGCCGCTGAACGCCATGCCGATGACATAACCGTAGCCCGCGGCGAAGGCGCGTGAAAATTCGCCTAACACGGCGCCTTTATAAGCCGAGTTGATCCACAACAGTGCCGTCAGCAGCACCACGGCTACCAGCACCGAATGGATCATCCAGCGCTCGATCTGCCAGGCGCGCAGGCTTTTATCGGAAAGATGCCGGAAGGGGTCGCCGGCGGTTTCGGCCAGGCCTCCGCAGCCGCACACCCAGGAACAATACCAGCGTTTGCCAAAAAAATACGTCAGCGCCGGCGTGGCCACGAAGGTCATCAGCGCGCCGAAAGCGATCAGGTACGGCCCGATGGCATAACCGCTGAAATACTGCACTGCCGAAGGCGTGCCGTACCAGTCCTTCAGGGGCCAGAAATAGGTGAAATAATACTCCGGCTGGTTCATCATTTTCATAAAACCCGGGATCAGAAAAGCGAACCCGAACTGGAAAAAACACACGGAAATGGTGCGGATTACCTGGTAGCGGTTGTGCCGGTATTTGTAGCCGAATTTGAGCCCCATTGCCAGCACTGAAAAGGTATACAAGGCCCCGTATACAAACCACTTGTCGGCCACCTGACCACTGACTATCCGGCTCAAGGGGCTGAACATCGCCGTCAGCCCGGCAAACCAACTTTCCGGGCCGAAATACAGCGCCGAATAAAAACCCGTCAGCACCACGGCTGCCAGCCAGCCCCACACCCCGCGCGCGCTCAGGCTCCGGAACCACACGCCGTTATTTTTGATGCCGGCCGGCCGCGTCAGGTATTCTTCCCGTACAAACAACAACGTTCCGGCAGTCATCAAACCCAGGGAACCAAGTAGCACCGGAAGCGGCGCAAAAGCATTGCGGGCAAACCAGACGACGAGCAACAACACCACGCCGAGGCCGGCGAGGGCCAGGGCTAATTTTTGTTTGCCGGTGGTCAGGATGGGGTTGGGGGTGGCGATGGAAAGGCTGGTATTATTCATTCATTTATGGTTTTAAAAACTGAATGACCGCTTCGAGCCCCCGTTTTTGCCGGAGGCGAAGCTTGGCGCCGGTTTGTTGGTTATACAATTGGACCAGTTCTCCTTCATATTGCGGACAGAATTCGGGGTCAAAATTGGCCAGGCCGAGTTGCCCCAACACGGCTTCAATATGCGCTTCGTTGCGTATCCAGCGTTCGCACACTTCCTGGCGGTAGCGTACGCCCATGAGGTTGAAGCCCACTACCCCACCCTCCCGGCGCAGGTAATTGATCCGGATACTTTTTTTGCCGGCGGGATGTTCCCAGTACAGGGTGGCCTGTTCCTCCGGCAGTACGGGGCGTATATCGCCGTACACCTGGTATTCGATGTCGAAAAACTTGGCGGAATTGAACCAGATGCCGGGGTCGTAGGATTGCGGATTGCGGATTGCGGATTGCGGATTGGCCCAGCTCTTGGTACTGATTATGGATTTAGGCGAGGTATTGGCGCCAAGAGCTGGGTCAATCCGCAATCCGCAATCCGCAATCACATTAATCGCCACCGTCTCCCCCATCATCCTTCCGGTGTACCACACGGCTTCGATGACCTTCCGGCCGGGCCGCGGTTGGCGTAGCTCGGCGCAGTCGCCGATGGCGTACACGCCGGGCAGGTTGGTTTGCAGGTATTCGTCGACCAGAATGCCGCGATTGGTTTCGAGGGCCGTGTTTTTCAAAAAACCGATGTTCGGGCTGACACCGACGGTGAGTCCCACGAAGCCGCAGTCGATGGTTTCGCCTTTGTGTGTTATCACCGCGCGGCATTTGCCCTGCCCGTCGTCGAGTATCTCTTTTAATTCCGTTTCCAGGCGCAGGTCGATGTGGTGCTCGCGCAAATGCCGGCTCACCATGGCGGCCTCTTCTGGGGGCAGCACGGTGTTCCAAAAATCCGGTTCCCGCACCAAAAACGTGATCGGAATGTCGCGCGAGTGGAACATCTCGGCCATTTCCACGCCGATGAGGCCGCCGCCCACGATGACGGCGCGTTTCAGCCCCGCGCTATGCCGCTCCATCGCTTCCAGGTCCTGCAGATGGTACAGGCCATGTACCCCGTCGAGATGCTGGCCCGGCCAGCCGAATTTATTGGAATGCGAGCCGAGCGCCAGGATCAGCCGGTCGTATCCGATGCTGCTCCCGTTGGCGCCGTGCAGCGTTTTGTTTTGAAAATCAATATGTTCGATGCGGGCCCGGACGCGTTGGATGCGGTTTTTTTCCCAAAACCAAGACTCGTAGGGCATGGTGTCGCGCAGGCGCAGGTGGCCCATGTACACGTACATGAGGGCGGTGCGGCTGAAAAATTCGTCGGACTCGTCCGACACGACTACGATCTCGTGGTCGCTGTGCTTGCGGATATGCCGCGCCGCGGTGATGCCGCTGATACCGTTGCCGAGGATGACGATTTTCATGTGTGTAGGGGAATGGCTTTTACGCGGGTGCTTGTTTAAAATTTTTTCCTGAAAAAATTTTAAACAAGCACCCGCGTAAAAACCATTTACAAATTAAAAACGTGAAAAATGAGCATTTGGCCTTGGTGCGCTGGCAAATGGCAGTGTACCTGCCGATAGCGAAGTAAATGTACCGGATATAGAAGGTAAAAAATGTAGCTCTGACTGGATTACTGTGCAACTTGTCCTTGAAAGGACGTTTGGGTAGTTTAAAATGATCTTACAAAAAAGGGCGCCCGCAACACTGCGGACGCCCCTGTTCGGTTTTTAATTTTGTCGACCGGATACCGGCGGTTTAGCGCACCACGATCATTTTTTCGGTTTTAACTGCGCCGGCGGCTTCAATACGAACAAAGTAGAAGCCTTGTGGCAACGTAGCCGTATCGAGCGTAAAAGTCTGTTCGCCGGCGAAGGCTTTTTCATCGATCTGACGACCAAAGAACCGGCCTTCGTGGTTGTATACTTCCACCGATACGTCGACGTTTTGCTCCAGCGTGAATTGCAGGGTGACGCGCTGATCCGCCACCGTGGGGAACAGTTTTACGCCGTTGATGTATTTTTCCACGTCTTCGGTTTCCACTAAGCAGGAGGTGTTGACGTCGAGGAATTTAGCCCAGCCGCAGGTCCAGTCGTCCTGGCCGTCGAAAGCGCCCACATGGGTTACCTTGTCAAAGAAAGACGTATTGATACGGGCAGCCGTGAAAGCGCCGCCGCCGATGGTTGGCGACAAGCTGGTCGGTTGCGCGTTCGGGTAATCGAGGTTAAAGGGGTCCTGCAGGGCGGCAGCAGAGGAATTGGCCGCGGAGCCGTTGCCCCAGCCGGCTGTATTGAACCAATCCACTACATTCAATACGGTCGTGTTGGAAGAGCGGAGCAGTTCGGTCGGGCCGGCTACCCAGGTGTTTTTCACTTCGAGCAGTCCGTTTTTGGCGTTGTTCAGCGTGGCATCGCCGTCGATGAACAGGCCCACGGGGTAGTTGCCGATGAACAGGCTGTTGAAGATACCGATCTCGCAGTTGCGGCGCAGGTGGGCGGCGCGGCGGTAGTCGCTGGCCACTGTACCGGTGGGGCCTGCGATGGTGACGTTGGAGAAAGTAGGGGCCGTTTTAGGGGTAGCGGTGGATCCGGAGGCGTTGTTGTCCACTTCAAAACCGTTGGAGTTGCTCACGTCGGCCACGGCCGGGTCGCGTACCACCAGCACGTGCTGCACGTTGCCGTTGAAGCCGAAGTCGCAGTCGAGGTCGTCGTCGAGGGCACGGTAAGCGATCAGGTGTTTGCAGTTGACGGTGCCGCCGAACCATTCGAAAGCATCGTCGTTGGCATAAGACACCTGTACGTGATCAACAATGGTTTTGTTGCCTACGCCGCCGAAGGTGATGCCGTTGATCTCGTTGTTCGGCTGGAAAGCGATACCGGCGTATTCAACGCGTACGAAGCGGAGAATGCCGGAATCGTCGTCTGCCTGGCCGCAGCCGCCGGGCTGGTCGCCGCTGCCGTAGAGGCCAAGCACGGGGTCGAGGCCGCCTTCGATGAGGCCCAGGCAGGAGACGCCGTTGTACACCTGATTGGTGGGCGCAAAACCCAGCAGGATCAGGCCGCCCCAGGAGCCATAAGTGGGCGCCGGATCGTTGGTGGTGAACACGATCGGCAGGTCGCGGGTGCCGTCGGCGATGATTTTGGAACCGCGGGTGACGATCAGCGAGCCCTTGGAACCTTTATCGCCCTGGATGACGGTGCCCGGGGCAATGGTCAGGGTAGCGTTATTGGTCACGTAAACAAATCCTTGCAGGATGTAGGTTTTATCGGCGGTCCAGTTGGTATTGGCGGTGATATTGCCGGAAACGACCACCTCCTGGTTGGAGGGCAGGCAGCCGGCGTTGGTCCATTTTGCCCAGGGGCAGGTCCAGTCGCCGGAGGGGCCGAAAGCGCCGGCGTAGCTCACCGGGGTGAAGAATGGATCCTGTATACGGGGGTCGGTATTGAATTTGGCGTAGTTCAGCACCGGCGAGCCGGCGCCGGGGCGCGGGTTGGGCAGGTCGATATTGAACGGATCGATCAGGCCTGCGTCGTTGGCGTTCGTGCCGGTGGATATTTGATTGGTCGTAGCCCATGCATTGATATTGAAGCCGACACCGGCGGAGGCGTTGGTGCTCAGGGGCGTGGTCATGCCGTGATAAAAGCTGTTTTTCACGATCAGTTTGCCGCTCAGAGCGTGGGAAGCGCAGGAGTCGCCGTCGATGAACAAGCCGACCGGGTAAGAGCCGACGAAAACGGAATTAAAGATGGCGATTTCCGTATTCCGGCGCAGGTGGGAAGCGCGGCGGTAGTCGGAGGCCACGGCGCCGGTAGGGCCGGCGATGGTGACGTTGGAGAACGTGGGCCGGGTTTTCGGCGTGGCGCCGCTGCCCGAGGCGTTGTTGTCCACTTCAAAACCGTTGGAATTGCTCACGTCGGCTACCGCGGGGTCGCGCTGGACAAATGCGAACTGCACTTTGCCGCTGTAGCCGAAATCGCAGTCCAAATCGTCGTCGAGGGCCCGGTAAGCGATCAGGTATTTGCAGTTGACCGTGCCGCCGAACCATTCGAAGGCGTCGTCGTTGGCGTAGGAAACCTGTACGTATTCGACGGTAGTTTTGTTGCCCACTCCGCCGAATGTGATGCCGTTGATCTCGTTGTTCGGCTGAAAAGCGATGCCGGCATATTCGACACGCACATAGCGCAGTATGCCGGAATTATCGTCGTCTTTGGGGCCGCCGGCCTGGTCGCCGCCGCCGTACAGGCCTTTTACGGGATCGAGACCGCCCTCGATCAGACCGAGGCCGTTGACGCCGTTGTACACCTGGTTGGTGGAGGCATAGCCAAGGATGATCAGACCACCCCAGTCGCCATAAGTGGGTGAAGCTTCATTACTGGTAAATACGATCGGTTCGGCAGGCGTACCGTTGGCAATGATCTGGGAACCGCGGGTAATGATCAGCGAACCCTTGGAGCCTTTTTCACCCTTGATGACCGTGCCCGGCTCGATGGTGAGTTTGGCGCCGTTGGTCACATATACAAATCCGCTCAGCAGATAGGTGTTGTTTTTCGTCCAGGTAACGTCCGAGGTAATGTCGCCCGATACGGTGATCTGGGCCGCGAGTTGCATTACTGCAACCACAAAGAAAGCAAGCAGTAGTAGTGCCTTTTTCATAAGCAGGTGTAATTTGATTGGAAATTGCGTTTAACAACCGCAAAGGTCGCCAGCCCGGCAGGGGCGGGCGAATCCGGGGGGTTAAGTTTGGTTTAAGTCTGTATTAAGCCAGTATTAAGATTACGGATTACGGATTACGGATTACGGGTTGTCCCGAGGCCTCGGGACGGATTGCGGATTAAAAAAATCCGGACAACTTGCGTCGTCCGGATTTGTGTAGTCAATTCCTAACCTTTTAAACTACTGAAATCTGTATCTATTCATTGAGTGATTGAGTGATTGAGTGATTATTTCATACGCCGCCTACGGCGTCG
>CALEYM010000395.1 GCA_937926185.1 uncultured Bacteroidota bacterium
CCATAGGGCTAAAAGTTAAAAACTTTGAATGGGTCAGGAAATTTATCGAAGATCATGAAAACAAGATCATCGGTGACAACGATTCCCGGGATTTTTACCGCCTGGGGCTGGCGTATTACTATTTTGAAACGGGCCAGTTCGAAAAGGCATTGGATCACGTTCCGCCAACATCCCCGGATACCGATTTTCTGCTTAAATCCAGGCGGCTTGAGTTGATGATCTATTTTGAATCGGATTCTGATTTGTTGCCCTACAAAATTGATGCGTTTAAAATGTTTATCAGCCGCGCATCCAACAAACTGATACCGGCTCAAACACGGGAATTTAATACCAATTTCATTAACCTGTTATCTCAAATTGCATCCTCCGTACCCGGAGACAAAAAACGCTCTGAGCGTTTGTTGCAGCGCATCCGGTCGAAGCAGCCTGTTTCCGAACGGGAATGGCTGCTGGAAAAAGCCGCGGCCATCGCCTGACCTTCCGGAAGAGCAACCATTTTGCGTTACCGTTTTCACCGGCTTTTTTGCCTGAAAGGCGCGATTTTTTGCAATTGTATTCCTTTTTAGTTCGATTTCCATGTAGTTGTTGCCCAATCCCGCCGGGAAACGCCGCCTGGATTTGTTATTTTTTCCCATTGGGGGCTGCCACACTTTTGTCCTGCAACAGACCTGAGTTGGGTCGGCGCGAACTGGAATGCGGTTTGAGCCGGCCTTTTTTGATAGTCAATTATTATTCATACTTTAACGCACATTCTTATGATTCCGATTTTATCTCCCCGATGGAAGGGCAAATTTGATTGCCTGAAATGGTTCCTTTTTGTTTTCATGGCTTTTGCCAGTATTGAAATGACCGCGCAAAGCCAAACCCAGGGGCCCGACCCAAGGCTCGCTGCATTTGTTCCCGGTAAAATCTACGTCAGGTTTAAGCCTGATTTTAAACCCGTTCAATTTCCGGTCTCCGTTAATGGAACCGGCGATGAGCAAAAAAGGAGCGTGAGCCTTGGGAAGGAAATTGCGTCCTTCAGGATATCGAAAATCGAAAAAACGTACAAGGTACTAAGCCCCCGAAGCCGGAATCTGAGTGATTTCTATACTTTTACATTTGCTGACGATGCGCAAAAAGACGAACTGATCCGGGCGCTGGCAGCGCGGTCTGAAATAGAATTGGCAGAGAAAATCCCGGTGATGCAAACGTTTTGCCCACCCAATGACCCCGATTTTGCCATTCCGGCGCGCAACTGGCACCTGTTGGCGGTGGGCGCCCCTGCGATCTGGTGCGAACTGGACGGATGCCCCGGTTCGATCATTGCAATTGTGGACGATGCCGTACTCACCACGCATGAAGACCTGGCATCCAAGGTTGTCGGTCAGCATGATGTTACCGACGGCACATCGGACGCCAATCCTCCCGGAACGGCTACGGATGATTATTTTACGCACGGAACACATGTGGCCGGTATCGCCGCCGGGGCAACGAATAACGGCCTGGGCAATGCGTCGGTCGGTTACAACTGCACCATATATGCGATCAAGACGGTTTCGGACAATTCTACGAACCCGGCCATACTCGATATGCCATACGAAGGCGTGGAATGGGCGATTGCAGCGGGTGTCGACATTATAAACATGAGTTGGGGCGGCTACGGCGGGTATAGCGCCACCCATCAGGCTTTGTTTACGGAAGCTTTTAACCAAAATATTATATGCGTGGCGGCGGCCGGCAACGACAACCTGCCCTTCGCCGCCTACCCCGCGGCCTATGAGCATGTAATTGGAGTTGGCGCTACTGCCCCGGGCGGCGTACGGGCCTGCTTTTCAAATTATGGCGCGGGTGTCGATATCGCGGCCCCCGGCGCTCAAATCTGGAGCTCGCTGGCAGGGTCGAACAGCTCCTACGGATTCTTAAACGGGACGTCGATGGCCAGTCCGATGGTGGCGGGTATTGCAGGCCTGATCCGTTGCGCCGATCCGGATATCAACCCCACACAGTTGGAATTGTGCATGATCAACACCGTTACGCAATTGGGGAATAACCCGGGTTGCAATCCGCAACAGCCCACGGAAGGCCAGATTTCGGTCGCGGATCTCGCCGACTGCGATTATTCGGGATATGGGAATTGTCCGCCCGAGGATTGCGAACTGGTGCGGAATGGCGATTTTGAAGCGTACGATGGGGATCCCACAACCGTTGATGACGAAGACCGCGTGGATTTACTGTGTGCCTGGAGGAGAGGAAACAGTTCGCC
>CALEYM010000396.1 GCA_937926185.1 uncultured Bacteroidota bacterium
ATATTTCGGGGCCGGTCGATTCGTAGTGCGCCTGCCGGTTGGACAGATTGTCGTATTGGTTGCACCAAAAAGAATTCGGGATTTCAGTGCTCAACCTGCGCGCTACTGAATAATAAGAGCGCGGGTCTTCGGGCTCCACGTTGGTGGGACAAACAATCACCTCGGCGCCCAGGGCCTTAAGCATGTCCGCCTTTTCCTTGCTCTGCTTGTCGGTAGTGGTGAAAATACAACGATAGCCGCGCACACAACCCACCAGAGCCAGCCCCATGCCGGTGTTGCCGGAAGTACATTCGATGATGGTGCCGCCGGGTTTCAGGTCGCCGCGCGCTTCCGCGTCGTCGATCATTTTAAGGGCCATGCGGTCTTTGATGGAATGACCGGGGTTGAAAGTTTCCACTTTAGCCAGCACCAGGGCCGGGATGTCGGCTGCTATGCGGTTGAGTTTTACGAGCGGCGTGTGGCCGATGGTTTCGAGGACGTTTTGCTTATACTGCATGCGTTGCTGAATTAGGTTGTTTTTCTTGTAAACGGGCCAGCATGATGTTTCTGACGCGTTCCTTCAGCGCAGGAATATCGTCTGCTTTCATACCGGTTGTATTGATCGGTTCTTCCCAAACAATTTTTACGGTGCCCGGTTGCAAATCGATGGAGCGGGCAGTGGGGGCAATTTCTTTAATGTTTACGATGGTTTGAATGGCGATCGGCGCCTTGGTTTGAATAGCGATCCGGAAAGCGCCGTCGTAAAATGGCGCCAACAGTTCCCCCGTGCGGTTGCGCCCGCCTTCGGGGTAAATAAAAATGCTCCAGCCTTCGGCCAGTTGCTGTTTCAATTCCACCACGCTGCGGGCGCGGCTCATGGCGCTGCTGCGATCTACGGAAAGGCACATTTTTTTGACCACCCAGCCGAAAACGGGCACTTTGTGCAATTCCTGTTTGGCCAGAAAACGGAAAACGCCCGGGAAAGCCGCGGCATTAACGATAAAATCAAGCGCCGAACTGTGATTCCCAATGATGACGTAAGATGTGGAGGGCGCCAGGTTTTCGCGGCCTGCTATGTTCAGCCGTACGCCGATCAGACTCAGAAATGCCGGGGTAAAAATATGGTGCAGGTAATAAATATTGCGGCGCAAGGCCTTGGCGCCGGGGGCAAACAACATATTCAGCAACATGACAGGCATCGATATAATCGCCGTCACGATCAGAAACAGCGTTACCGCGTAAATGGCCCAAAGATTTCGGAAAAGCCGCATATACCTTTTTTAGCGGCGCAAAGTTAGCCTAAATCTTGTCAATCTCCCGTAAAAGTCGATTTTCCGCCCTCAGGCCGTGATCACCCCCACCTCGGCCACTGCCGCGTTTTTGACATATTCCTGCCGGAATATCTCCGGAGCCATGCCGGTGTATTTTTTAAAAAAACGGGTGAAATAGGCGTTGTCCTCAAAATTCAGCATGTCGGCAATTTGGGAAATGGTGTAATCCGAATTAACCAGCAGGCGCTTGGCTTCCAGCACCACCCGGTCACGGATCAATTCGCCCGCGGGTTTGCCAACTACCGAATTGACCAGGGCGTTCAGATGATTGGGCGTGATGTACAACATTTCGGCATAGTCGCGCGGCAGCCGTTTTTCACGGTAATGTTCTTCTATCAGTCGCTCGAAATTCCGCAGTACGACCCGTTGGTGCCGGGATATGCCGGCCACAGTTTCCAAAGGCAGCTGCCGCGACAGGGTAACCATGAGTTGCAACAACATGCCCCGCAACATTTCATGTTTGAATACGTGGTCGGACTGAAATTCGCGCAACATTTTCTCCAGCAAAGCCTGCACTTCGCCGCAACATTCCGCTTCCAGCAAAACGGCAGGGCTGGCACTCACCGAGTTGAACAGGGGAAACTCTTGCACAAAATTCGGATTATGACAAATTGCCGTAAAAAAACTCTCGTTGAAATTCAGGATATAACCTTCCGTTCCCGGTTCAAAATCCCAGGTATGGATTTGCCCCGGCCCCATAGCATACACCTGGTGGGGTTTCACCTGAAATTGTTGAAAATCGATGGAGTGTGTACCGGTGCCTTCGGTAAATAATACAATTTGATAAAAAGCGTGCCGGTGCGGAAACTGAATATTCGGGTTTTTCTGTAAAAAATCGCCGATCCTGGTGATCAGGAATTCGGTGACGCACTGGTCGGCGCCCAGCAGGTTACAGATACTGTAGGTTGGAATTTTTTTGTTCATAACCAATCGATCAGGGACGGAAAGATAGGGCATCCGGCGCCTTTTTATGCCGTTCCTTTCAGGATTTTATTCCAGTACAGCCACGGCAACACCCGTTTTTTCAACTGATACATACTCCAGCGTTCTTTACTTTGGTCGAAGGGAAAAGTTTCCATCGGGTTGTTGTCGTAGTCGAATTCAGCCAGTACCAGTTTGCCGTAACCGGTGATCAGGGGGCAGGAGCCGTAGCCGGTGTATTTCGCGTCGGCCGGTTTGCCATGACTGATCTGGCTGAGCAATTGTTGCACCAGCACCGGCGCCTGCTTGCGCACGGCAGCCCCCGTTTTGGCATTCGGCGTGCTGGAAGCGTCGCCGATGGAATAGATGTTCGGATAACGCTTGTGTTGCAAGGTAAATTTATCCACATCCACCCAGCCGAACGGGCTGCCTGGTACCGCCAGCGGGCTGTTTTTGATAAAATCCGGGGCGCTCATCGGCGGCGTTATGTGGATCATATCGTAATTGGTCGTGACTTGGTCCACGATTTTTCCTTCTTTATAAATATCAAAAACAGCTTCTTTGCTATCGGGTTTTACTTCTGTCAGGTTATGGAGGAAGTGGGTTTTGATGCCATAGCGGTCAATCACCTTGTTCAGGGTAGCGGCGTATTTGGGTATGCCGAAAATCACGCCGCCGCCGGAATAAAAATGCACTTCCACGTCGCCGAGCACGCCTTGTTTGCGCCAGTAATCGGCAGCCAGGTAAGTGATTTTTTGCGGGGCGCCGCCGCATTTAATGGGGGTGTTGGGATTGGTAAAAATGGCCTTGCCCTTTTTCAGATTCTTCAGGCACTCGAACGTATAGGGCGCCGACTGAAAGAGATAGTTGGAAGTAATGCCGTTTTTACCGACATTGCCCTCCAGGCCTTTGATCTTTTTCCAGTCGAGTTGAATGCCGGGGCAGACGACGAGGTAATCATAGGTGTACCGGCTGCCAGGGGTGGTTACCACGGTGTTTTTTTCCGGTTCAAAGGAGGCGGCAGCCTCTTTGATCCACGCAACTTGTTCCGGCATTACCTCGGCTTCGCCGCGTACGGTGTCGTTTATATCAAAAACCCCGCCGGCAACGAGCGTCCAGGCAGGTTGGTAATAGTGCTTTTCCGCGGGATCGAGAATGGCGATATCCAGTTTGGAATTTTTGCGCAGTAACTGGGCGGCCAGTGAAATGCCCGCATTTCCGCCGCCTACGATCAGGATTTGATAATGTTGTTTCATTATACAGTTGATTTATCTGCCACAAAGTTCGCCTGCAAGGCGGTTGGACATTAGGACGACTCAACGCGGTTGTTGCACTAATTATCGATTCTGCTTTTCCTGGATATTCAACTGCGCTTTTTCGATGGCCTTCGGGTCGTATTTCACGTTTATGTTGATCCACATCAGGCGGGAAATCCGGAATATGTACACAAAATTGACGATCAGAAAAACGATAAGCAGGCTAAAAGCCGCGGTTTGACTCCAGCCCAGTATCCAGTGAAACAGGGCGACAAACAGCAGGCAAAACCAGCCGGTCCAAACATACGATATGAACATGGCGCCGTAGTAATAACCCGGTTCGGGAAAATAGTTGAGCTGACATTTCGGACAGCGATGAAGCATGTCGAACGGTTTGACAAACGACCAGCTGCCCGTTTCAAACGTTTCGCCTTCGTGACAGCGCGGGCATTTCAGGGCAAATATGCTGTAT
>CALEYM010000397.1 GCA_937926185.1 uncultured Bacteroidota bacterium
ACGAATTAATGCCCAACGCCAGGGTGCTTTACCGGGCGTCCGACGCCGGTTTGCAAAACTCGTTCAGCTCGCCCGATGGCTTTTTCACCCTGACCATTCCCAGAGGCGTCCGCTTCGAACTCACCCCGGAAAAAGCCGCTTTTTCCGGTCAAACCGAGGAAGTTCTGTTTCGACGCGATTACTACTTTTTCCAGGAGTACTACCAAATAGACCTGTGGCTCGACCCGCTCGAAGTGAATGATAAAATAGAACTGCAACCCATATTCTTCCAGCAATCAAAGGCTGTAATTCTGGAAAGTTCCTATCCGGAACTCGAACGCCTTGCCCAGATACTTCGCGAAAACGCCACCTTAGAAATCCGGATCGAAGGGCACACGGACAATGTAGGCAAAGCCGAAGACTTGCTGCGCCTGTCTGAAGAACGGGCAAAAGCCTTGCGCAACTTTCTTGTTGAAAAAGGAATTGCGGGGAGCCGGATACAGACTATCGGCTTCGGCCCAAAATTTCCGATCAGCGACAATAGTACCGATGAGCTTCGGGCGAAAAACCGGCGGGTTGAAATCCGCATTACTAAAATCTGAAATCACGAATGTTCCACGTGGAACATCGCATTTTTACCTTATTATGCAACTATACAGCACCAACGATCCATCGTTGCGCGTCAGCCTCCGGGAAGCCATTTTTCAGGGATTGCCAAATGACAACGGACTTTTTATGCCCGTACATATACCGGCGATGTCCAAGTCTTTCATCCAAAATCTGGATCAATTCACTTTTCAGGAAATAGCCTTTCAATTGGCTAAAACCCTGACCGGTGATGAGATTCCGGAAAACGACCTCGGCGGTATTATTCAACGAGCCATCAACTTTCCGGCGCCTGTTATCCCCTTGGAGGAGCATACTTTCATACTGGAACTCTTCCACGGGCCTTCTCTTGCTTTTAAAGATTTCGGCGCCCGATTCATGGCTGAAACCATGTCGTATTTTAACCGGGGCGCGGAAAAGGAGTTGACCATTCTCGTGGCTACTTCGGGAGATACCGGCGGCGCTGTTGCCGCGGGTTTTCACAAAACGCCCGGCATCCGGGTAATCATCCTCTACCCTTCCGGAAAGGTCAGCCCCTTGCAGGAAAAACAATTGACCACCCTTGGTCACAACATCACCGCATTGGAAGTGGATGGCACTTTCGACGATTGCCAGGCGCTGGTAAAACAGGCATTTCTGGACGCGCCCTTGCGCAGCCTGCTGCGGTTGAGTTCAGCCAACAGCATCAACATCGCCCGGCTCATCCCGCAGATATTCTATTATTGGGAGGCCTGGAAGCAACTATACCGAACGCGGGATAATATTGTGTTCGTTGTTCCGTCTGGAAATTTTGGAAACCTTACAGCAGGGTTGCTTGCTCAAAGAATGGGCCTGCCGGTACGCCACTTCGTCGCGGCAACCAATGTAAATGATGTTGTACCGGAATATCTAAAGACCGGAAACTTCCATGCACGCCCTTCCATCCGGACAATTTCGAATGCCATGGATGTGGGCAATCCCTCCAACTTTGCCCGAATGCTCGATCTTTTTGGTTCCACGTGGAACATTATGCGGGAACATATTTCCGGTTATGCCTTTACCGACGACCAAACCAGAGACGCCATGCGCGCGGTGTTTCACGAAAAAAAATACGTACTGGATCCGCATGGCGCGGTCGGCTACCTGGCCTGGAAAACGTATCAGCAAGAATATCCTGACGCCAATGGCATTGTTTTAGAAACAGCCCATCCGGCCAAATTTCTGGAAGAAGTTGAAGCGATACTCGGTGAGACAATAGCAATACCCAAGCCATTGGCCGACATCAACGAAAAGGAAAAAAGAACAATCCGAATGAAAAATGATTACGCGGCATTTAGAAATTTGCTGCTTGAACTTGGATAGAATATTTTCAACGAATAAAACTGCCTGTTTTTCACGAACGCCTTGAACTTTTCAAAAATACGTAAAAAACAATACATTTACAAATCACTATACATCTCCAACAACACAAACCTTTCTTTAACGACATCGTGGCGCCGAAGTCGTAAGTCGAAATAGTCGCAAGTCGTAAGTCGTAAGTCCTACTCCCCTTTTAGCGCCACTTCTTTTTCCTTCCC
>CALEYM010000398.1 GCA_937926185.1 uncultured Bacteroidota bacterium
GGTTGCGGGTTAGCGGGTTGCGGGTTCTAAAACCCTTGATTTCCTAACTCAGGTAAACCAATAGAACCCGCAACCCGCTAACCCGCAACCCGTTAACCCGTTAACCCGCTAACCTTTACAATAGTTTCGCTTCCAATTCAATCGGCACCGCCGCGAGCGCCTTACTCACCGGGCAACCGGCTTTTGCGGCATTGGCGTGTTCCATAAACTGATCTGCCGTCAGTCCCGGCACGCTGGCTTCCAGGTGCAGGGTAATTTTGGCGAAACCCCAGCCCGCGTCGCCTTTTTCCATGTCGATAGTGGCCGAGCAGCGCAGTTCCGAGGGCGGAAACCCCGCGCCGGAGAGGCGGAAACTCAGCGCCATAATGTAACAGCCGGCATGCGCGGCGGCAATCAGTTCTTCCGGGTTGGTGCCGGCTTTGCCGTCTTCGTTCTGAAAACGGAGTTTGGCAGAATAAGGAGTGTCGTTCAGTACGCCCGAAGGGCCGGTCAGCGAACCGGAACCTTCCGCGCCGGAACCACGCCATACGGCGGATGCAGTGCGTTTGAATGTAGCCATTGAGTGATTGAGTGATTGAGTGATTGGCAGGAAACAAGTTCCGGTCATTTTGGTTCGGTATTTGTTTGGACATTTCCCGGCTCAAAGAAAACAGCTCTTTTTTAAATCCCGGTTTCGTTTTACAGTCAATTTCCGCACCTTTGCGCGGTTTTTAACATTGAGTGATTGAGTGATTGAGTGATTGGCAGCAGTTTCGACGCCGTAGGCGGCGTATGAAATTAATCACTCAATCACTCAATCACTCAATCACTCAATGAACTCAATCACTCAATGAACTCAATCACTCAATCACTCAATCACTCAATGCAGGAAGAACTCTTCAAACGCCTCGTATCGCATTGCAAGGAATATGGCTTCATTTATCCGTCTTCGGAAGTATACGACGGGCTGGGCGGCGTGTATGATTACGGCCCGATGGGCGCCGAGTTGAAAAACAACATCAAGGAATATTGGTGGAAAGCCATGGTGCAGCTGCACGAAAACATAGTGGGTCTCGACAGCGCCATCTTTATGCACCCGAAAATCTGGAAAGCTTCCGGCCACGTGGACGCGTTCAACGACCCGCTGATCGACAACAAGGACTCGAAAAAACGCTATCGCGCCGATCAACTGATCGAAGGCGAGATCGACAAACTCGAAGCCAAGATTGAAAAAGAAGTGGAAAAGGCCCGCAAGAAATTTGACAACTTCGACGAGGCGCTTTTCCGGAGCACGAACCAACGGGTGGTCGACTGGGCCCAGCGCGCCGACGCCATTGCCCGGCGCCTGGCCAATGCGATGAAGGTCAATGATCTGGACGATATCAAAGCCCTTATCGAGGAGTTGGAAATCGCCGATCCTGACAGCGGCTCGCGCAACTGGACCGAGGTGCGTCAATTCAACCTGATGTTCAGCACCCAAATGTCGGCTATCGCCGGCGATGAAGGCAAACTCTACCTCCGCCCCGAAACGGCTCAGGGCATATTTGTCAACTTCCTGAACGTGCAAAAAACGACGCGTCAGAAAGTACCCTTCGGAATCGCCCAGATCGGAAAGGCTTTCCGCAATGAGATCGTGGCGCGCCAGTTTATTTTCCGCATGCGCGAATTCGAACAGATGGAAATGCAGTATTTCATCCGCCCCGGCTCGGAAATGGACTGGTACCGGTATTGGAAAGAAAAACGTATGGCCTGGCACCGCGCCGTAACGCCGGCCGAAAAACTGCGCTTTAAAGATCACGACAACCTGGCCCATTACGCCAACGCCGCCGTGGACGTGCAGTTTGAGTTTCCTTTCGGTTTCAAGGAACTGGAAGGTATTCACTCACGCACCGACTTCGACCTGGGCAGCCATCAGGCCCTGTCGGGCAAAAAAATGCAATATTTCGACCCCGAACTGAACGAAGCCTACGTGCCCTACGTGGTAGAAACCTCAGTGGGTGTCGATCGTATGTTCCTGGCCATATTGAGCAATGCCCTGGTGGATGAAACCGTGCCCGATGCTCAGGGAGAAGACAGCACCCGCACGGTGTTGCGTATCGCGCCGGCTTTGGCCCCGGTCAAATGCGCCATTTTGCCGCTCAAGGCCAACAACGACGAACTGGTCGGCAAAGCGAAAAGTATTTTCAATCAACTGAAATACCATTTCAAATGTCAGTACGACGACACCGCGGGCATTGGGAAACTGTACCGCCGACAGGATGCCATCGGTACGCCATATTGCCTCACCATCGATTTTGAAACACTGGAAAACGACACCGTGACGATTCGTGAACGCGACTCGATGAGGCAGGAACGGGCGCCGGTGAGCCGGGTGGCAGAGATCGTCCGGGAGCGTACGGATATGACGCGGCTGCTGGAAGTGCTGGCCTGATCCGGCGTTTAACAGTATATTTACCTGAAATAAAAAGGTTTGTCACTCCGCTGACAAACCTTTTTTGTTTTTAACGCCAATCAAATTATTATAAGTAATGAGAAACATTACCTTTACGCCGGTTTCATTTCTCATGCAAAGTTGGACGCCAGGAATGTTCGGCTTTGAGTTATCCCCCGCTTTAGTTAGATTTTATTCCGTTTGTGACACGCTTTGACAAAAGGCGTACTACTGGTACGTTTTTTGTATTAACAGTTCCTTTAAAAAACCGCTCATCTCTCCCCCCGTCCTTCCTGGGACTATTTCAATCGTTTCTGTTTTACCGCATCACAAAAACTCAGCGCTTGTGAAGAGAACGTTATACCTATGTCGCGTCCTGTTTCTGTTTGTGTCGGCTTTGCCGGCTGTTCCACTTTCAGGCCAGGATATCCATTTTTCGCAGGTTGGAAACTCGCCGCTCAACCTGAGCCCCGGTCTGAACGGCGTTTTTGGAGGCGATATGCGTTTTATCGCCAACTACCGCAACCAGTGGCGCAGCGTACGGGTGCCTTACAATACCTTTTCCGGCACTATTGAAAACAAGTTTTACTACAACAAGGAAAAGTATGACCGCTATTTCACGGGGTCGCTACTGTTCAATTACGACCGCCAGGGCAGCCTGAAACTTACCTCGCTGCAAATCGGCATCCCTATCGGTATCACCTTGCCCGTGGCATCGAACCAATTTCTTTCCTTCAGCGCAACGCCGGCTTTCGGGCAGCGCGCGTTCGATAACCATAACTGGTCTTTCGACGCGCAATTTGTGGATTGCCTGTATGATCCCTCCAATCCTACCCGCGAAGACGGATCGCTGTTCACCACCAGCCTCCAATACTTCGACCTGGGCGCCGGGCTGAATTACCACTGGCAAGCCGGGGCAAAACGCAGCCGCTTCGACATTGGCGGCGGCATACACCACATCAACCGCCCTAACCATAACTTTTGGACCAACAACCCCGACGACGTGCGTCTGGCTTCGCGTTTTGCGCTCTACGGCATGGGCATCGTGGAGTTGACGTCTAATTTCGACCTCGCCCTGCAGGTGCAACACCAGCAACAGGGGGCATATCGCGAACTGGTGTATGGCGCCGGCGCGCGA
This sequence comes from uncultured Bacteroidota bacterium, assembly GCA_937926185.1. Classification (GTDB taxonomy): domain Bacteria; phylum Bacteroidota; class Bacteroidia; order Chitinophagales; family Saprospiraceae; genus M3007. The sequence continues at coordinate 3,549 of CALEYM010000398.1, forward strand.
TTCCTGCTCAATGCCAAACCCTACGAGGAACTGGCCCTCCAGGTGGGCGCCCTTTTCCGCCAGCGCTATAACGACGCTGTCATCTGGCACGCCGAAGTGTACTGGAAAACCTGGACGCTCGGTTTCTCGTACGACCTCAACGTTTCCGACTTTGACCAGGCGACTAATAACCGGGGCGGCCCGGAGGTGTCCCTGAGTTATCGCCTTTACCGCTTTAAACCCACCGGGTACTGCCCGATCGATTATTGATTGATCCATCCCTCTCGCATTATGTTAAGACCTGCAAGCATATTTTCTTCGCTATTTTTTCTGTTCGTCGCTTTCACAGCAACGGGGCAACAGGGCATCCCGGACAAAATCGGCAAAAATACCGATCGCGGCCCTTCCTTAAGCGCAGTTAAAAAGAAAGCCGAAAACGGCGCCGAACGGGGCGATTACAGCCAGGCCGTCCATTATTACCGGCTTTTGTGGAAACGCGACTCCACCGACGGTGACGCGTTGAACGGGTTGGGCGAAGCTGCCCTGGCAAATACCCAATACGATACGGCCGTCTGGGCTTTTCAAACCCTGCTGAACCGGGGACTGACCAAAGATGCCGGGCACACAATGGTGCGCCTGGCATACGCGTATTATTCCGCCGGTAATTACGACGAGGCGGAAAGACGTTACCGTCAGGTAGAAACGGTAACCGGCGTTTCAAAAAAATCAAAGGAAGAAGCGGAAGCAGGCCTGGAATCCTGTGCCTGGGCCAGGGGCGCTACCGGTGAACAAAGTCTTACCCTTAGCAATCGTACCGCGAAGCTGAATACCCGGTACGCAGAATATGCGCCCGTTCGTGTCGCGAATACCCTGTATTATACTTCTTACAGCCGCCCGCTCAACCCCGATTCCAGCAAACTGCGGATGCAAATCCTGGCCGCCATACCCTCCGGCGACAGCATGCTGACACGGTCTACAGATTTGAATGAAGAAAATAAACACACGGCTTACCTGGCTTTTAACGGTGATCAGTCGGTCCAATATTTTGCCCGGGCCGATCACGAAAAGGAATCAGGGCTCCAATTCCACCTGTACCGGCGCAAAAGCGCCGGCGGCGGCGCCTGGGGCCCTGTCGAAAAACTGCCGGGCTATATCAATCTGAAAGATCATACCGCCACGCAACCGAATGTCGGCCGTTTGCCCGGCGACACCCTTGAAACCCTGTTTTTTGTCAGCGATCGCCCCGGAGGCGCCGGGAAAAAAGACATCTGGTTCTGCCAGATTATGGGAGATTCATTCTCGGCGCCGCAAAACCTTAAAGCCCTGAACACCGGCGCCGACGAGGTGTCGCCCTTCTACTTCGGCGGCGACAGCACCCTGTATTTCAGCTCCACCAGCCACCCCCAAATGAACCTCGGCGGCTTTGATATTTTCCGGTCCAAACGGACCACTTCCGGATGGACGCTGCCGGCGCCCATGCCGCCGCCGTTCAATTCCGGCGCCAACGACGTATTCTTCTCTGTATCAGAGGCTTGTAATATGCGTTTTTTCGCTTCCAACCGCGGCGGCAGCGTCAATTATTCGGAGGAAGAATGTTGCTACAACCTCTATGGCACGGAAAAAACGCTGGAAATCAGGATCGATGTTTTCCATGAAATCACGAGAGCGCCGCTGGCGCAAACGGAAATGCGCCTGATGGAACAAACGGCGTCAGGGTTAATGGAGGTTGCTAAAGTCGAAGTGCCTGGCTATGGTTACACCTTTCCATTATCGGCAAACAGGGACTATGTTCTGATCGCCAGCAAACCCGGATTTAACAGCAATACCATCAAATTCAACTCCCGGGACGATGGCTGGGGCGTCTGCCTGAAGGAGCCTTGTTACCTGAAGCCACTACAGATCGACCTGAATGTTTATGTGTTCAATCTGGACACGAAAGAACCCGTGACCGGCGCCGATATCTATTTTTACGACCAGTCGGCCCGTCGTTCTGACGGTTCCATACAAACGGGGCCTGCCGGAAGTTTTCTGGATTCCGTTGCTTTGCGCAGCCATCCGGAAACGTTTGCCCATTTTGACCTGAAACCGGATCATGAATACCGGATGATGGCCACCAAACTGGGTTTTACCGACGATTCCGCCCTGGCTTCCACACTGGGCATCACCCGCGATACCACGCTGCGACGCGATCTGTTTATTCAGCAAGGCCTGCAATACACCGTGCGTGTTTTCGACGAGTTCACCCGTGAACCGCTCGATTTTGTTTCCTTTACCCTAAAAGAATCTGGCATAGATGACGCATCAAATGAAAAGGTGTACACGCACACCAGCGGGGCGAATGACAATGAATACAACAGGATGATCTTCTATGACCGGCGTTATAATATTTCTGCCACAAAGGAGGGCTACCTGGAAGATAATTCCAGGAGAAAAGGTTTCCGGACGGACTCGCTGGGTTTGAAAAAAGTTCCTTTTCAGCATATCTATGATACGCTGTATCTGAGACGGATTTCCCTTCCTATTTTGCTATATTACGACAATGACGTACCAAACAAAGGCAAACTGACGGCAGATACTTCCACCAGCTGGTTATATGCAGACACTTATTTAAAATATTACTATCCGAAAAAGAATTTGTGGCAGGGCTATTATGAACAAAAAGCAATATACCTGAGAGAGTGTTGCGCAGGTATGGCGAAAACCGATCCCCGCTACATAGAAATGGATACATTTTTTGAGAACCAGGTGAAGCGGGAATGGAACCGCCTGCGCGCTTTCCGGGAGTATTTGACAGATAAACTGAGAAGCGGAGAGTGTGTTAAAGTGAATATAGCCGGTTTTGCCTCTCCGCTCGGCAATCCTGCCTACAATAAACGGCTTACGCGCCGCCGTGTAGACTGCCTGTTGAACCATTTGCAAAAATTCGAAGATGAAACAGATATTGCCGAATACTATAAACAAGGCAGGTTTATCATAGAACCAGACTATAATGGCTCCGAGGACGCTGTGAAAGCAGGGGTTCCAGGCACCGGGAAAGCGTCAGTATATAGTGTTAGCGCC
>CALEYM010000399.1 GCA_937926185.1 uncultured Bacteroidota bacterium
TTTATTAGGGTTTATGGGGTTTATGAGGGTTTATGGGGTTTATGAGGGTTTAGAGGGTTTAGAATGGGGTGAAACAGGTGTTGGGGTGTCAAATGGCCGGAAAATGCAAAAGCTTGGCGGATTAATGCAAAACGCTTGTTGTCAGGGCTCGCACCTTTCAGCCGGATTAGCAAAGGGTCATTTCCCTGCTTCCGATTTTTTCACAAACAAACATTTGAGAGATGAAACCATTTGATGTCCTCCGTGCCCGGGGGTGGTGTGGTATTTCCCTTCGGGGGAAGAGCCTGTTTGCCGCCTTATTTGTAATCTGTTTCCTCCGCCCTGTTTTGGGGCAACCGCCTGTTCATCTTTTTCAGGGTATCCCCGGGAAGATGATTTCAAAATTGGGTTCGCCCAGAGATTTAAAAATAAACGAAATCAGGCCCTTTGCAAAAAAAGATCCGGTGGGCGGATTTTTGTACAGTTTTGTGGAATTGTACAACGCCGGCGCCCAGGCCCAGTCCTTACAGGGCTGGCAATTGGTGAACGGCCAGGGGGCGGCAATTGCTCAATTGCCCGCCTGGACGCTGCCGGGCCGTTCCTTCCTCACCGTTTATTTCGGCCAGGGACAGGATGATCCTTCCTTTGCCGACAAGTCGGGCAGTTTTTATACACAGGGCGATTCTATCGTATTCGATATAGCGGCTGACGAAGTGGGGCTTTATCGCGGCGGCATTTCTATTGCCGGGATACAGGATTTTGTAGCCTGGTCCAATACGGGTTCCTACACGCCCGGCATACCCCACGATCATGCCCAGCAGAAACATTTGTGGAAAAAGGGAACTTTCGTCGACCGTTCGGGCTATGGCCCCTTGTCCACGCACGGACTGTGTCCCGACGGTTACGACAACAATCTGACGAACGATTGGCGGGAATATGATTGGGGCACGTATTTCATCGGCGGTTACTATGGTAAGCCGAATCCTATCCAGATATCTCCCCTGAATGAAGCGGTGATCGCCACCGATTCCGCTACCCTGGTATGGGCTTCCCGGCCGGGCGCCGCGGGCTACCGCTTGCAGGTCTCCTCGCAGGGGCCTGATTTCCAAAACCTGCTGATAGATCTGGAGTTGAAGGATACCAGCTATGCCATGCTTCCCGGGTACGGTATTTTCCACTGGCGCGTTTTTGTGCTGACGCCCAAACGATTGAGCGAACACGCCGTCTGGCTGTTTCGCAAAGCGCCGGCGCCCGCAAATGAACAGGTAAAACTGCTGCCCGTGCCGCATTTGCTTCAACATAAAGACACCCGGATGCTGTGCGTTTCCAACGATGATCCGCCGCCTATGCCCCCGCCGCCGCCCCCTTTCCCGGTTTTGTTTACGCGGCCCGGGTGTTCCGAATTTTCCGGATCACTGGGCCCCTGGGATGACGGGCATCCGGATGAGCATGCCCTGAAGGGGTGCGAACACTGTACCTGGTATTGCCCGAGAGCCTGCATTGCCATGATCAATCACTATGCCGGCGGCGACCTGAGCCAGGACCGGATCTCTTACCAGGCTTTCAAAGACTATCAACCCTGGGCGGAAATGGATTTGGGGCACAACCGCGGTTTTTATCTTAATGAAATCACGGCAGTTTATAGCTGGGCATTGAACGGGGTTCCGGTATCGTTTCGAGGTTATATTCCGTTGTTTAATGATATTGTAACCGAGTTGGACGCGGGCAAGCCTATGATTATAACAATTCCGGGGCACGTCATGGTGGTTGCCGGTTATCGCTTCAATCCCCAGGCGCCGCTGGAACAAAAATACATCTACGTACTCGACCCCTGGCCGCCTCACCACCGCAGTGGCTGGAAAGTGTACGGGCAGGTGCCGATTGAAGGATTCTGGCAAGTCGCCACCAGTTTTTTCGGCGGCCGGGCACAGGAAACAACCGTGAAAACCGACGCGGAGGGCGACGGTGTAGTAGATTTCGACGAGCAAAACCGGTTTTGCAGCAGTTATTTGCTCACCGATACCGATGACGACCATGTGCCGGATAAAAAAGACATCCGAAGTTACGCGTTTCACCCGCTCGATCATCCCGGATGCCCGACTGACCCGGTAATAAACCCAAATCTCGCCGATATCGATGCCGACATGGATCGCGCCGAATGTGATTGCAATACGGACGGAGATTCCGATTACGACGGCGGCGAAGACGTGGATGGCGGCGGCGACAGCCCGAAAGGCGCGGGAGAAACCTGCGTTTACGATAAGAATGATCAATTAATGATTATCGTACCCGTTCCCGGACCGGTGTTTTTTGCCGGGCAAATCGTCAACATGACGGGCTTTAGCCTGCACCGGAATACCGTTTATCCGTACGAAGTGCAGGCGGGCTGCCCGATTGCCTTTGGCGACCCGATTTTTCACCAGGGTATCGTGATCACCAATGTCGCGGGCAGTTTTCCGGCAACCCCTGTCGGCGCCTATCCGCCCGGAATCTATACTTTCGTTATCGATGTCAATGAGAATTTTGTGTTTGACGATTGCGACGCCTTTGCCTGTTTTACCGTTATTCCCAGGCTGCGCATCGACGGCGTTATACAGCCACCCTCCCAACCCGGCGCATCCGACGGCGCCATCGATCTGACCGTGGAAGGTTGTACGCCGCCTTATTCTTTCGAATGGTCCAACGGCGCAACCACGGAAGACCTGACGGGCCTGCCGGAGGGCGTCTACACGGTTACGGTCATTTCTTCCGACGACTGTGTGGAAACGGCAGAGTTCGAATTGAAGGTTCCGGACTGCAATTTAAGCATTGCACACACGGTCGTGCCCGCCACAAACCCATTATTCCCGGATGGCGCCGTGTATCTGCTGGTTTTTGGCGGAACGCCGCCCTATTCTTTCCTTTGGTCTAACGGCACGACGGATCAAAACCTGACCGGGGTGCCGGCCGGAACGTACACGGTAACGCTGACAGATGCGGCGGGATGCGAACTGACCGCATCGTTTGAAGTGTTCGAGGCCGTGCCTTTCGACGGCGCGGACGCGCGCGGAAGCAAACCGGGGCAAGTCCTGGAAATGAAGATGAAGATATTTCCCAATCCGGCATCGGACCGGCTGACCGTGCAGTTTATCCGGCAGTCGGAGACGCCCGTTGTGTTGCGGGTTTTCGACCCGGCAGGCCGCATATTATCGGAACAAAATATCGCGGCTTTGAAAGGGTTTGCCGAAACATGGGTGCAAACCAACCAATTCGCGCCCGGGTCTTATTGGCTGGAGTTGTCCGACGGCGTTGGCAGGGCGCGGGCGCGGTTTGTGGTGATACGCTGAGCACAGGGTGTCAGGGTGCTGCCAGCGGTAAGCGATGGTTGGATAAGGGCAATAACCGGGTATATTTGTTGTCCTTATCTGATCATAAACGCCAAAATTATGGTGCGCTTACCTTGCTCTGCTGCCGTTTTTTTTCTGGGTTTAAGTGTCGTGCTGCCGGCGCAGCACCAATCGGACAGCCTTTTGCTCTTGTTGAAAAATGTGCGAAACGACCTGGAGAAAGCGGATTTATTGCTGGCTGTTGGAAACCGGTACCGTGTCGAAGGGCCCCCGGATAGCGCGCGGTTTTACCTGAACCAGGCTATCCAAATGTTCCGGGCGCAAGGCGTTCCATATAAACAGGCCGACGCTTTGCACAATCTGGGTATCGTGGAGCACAATCAGGGCTTTTATGAAAATGCTATTGCCTGTTATTCAGGGGCTAAAACGCTTTTCTGGAAGTCCGGGGAGCCCTTCGACACGTTCTTTGTCTACCGAAACCTCGCCGTCTGCCATGCTGCCCTGGATCGCGCGGCGGAGGCGACAGCGTTGTTCGATTCTGCATCGCATTATCTGCATCCCGATAACCTGGATCATCAAAGTTGGTTCGCAACAAGTCTGGCTTATTTTTTAAACCGGCAGGGGCAGTACCGGGCTGCTTTGATTTACCGGCACAAACGCTACCGGATCGCACAACAAATGGGCGACGAGCAGGCCCAGTTAAACGCCCTGTACGATATCGCGTATGAATACGATGCCCTGCGCCTGCACGACAGCACAATTCATTTTTTACAGGTCGCTTTGCCATTGGCCCTTAAGCTGCGCGACCGGACAGTGGAATGGCGGATCAAAGCTTGTATGGGTATCAGTCTGATTGAAAAACGCGACTACGTAAAAGGATTGCAATATCTGGAAGCGGCCGAAACCCTGGGAAAAAAATACGGCAATCAGCTCTGTTGCGGTAACACGGCCTACCACGGACTGGCCCTGATCAAAAACGGGAGGCCGGCCGAAGCGAGGCCATACATAGCAGAAGCGGAAAATCTGTTGCCCTCACTGACCGAACTGATCGATAAACGCAACGTCCTGAACGTATTGTTGATGATTTATGAGTCGGAAAAAAATTATGAGAAAGCGCTGTTCTATCTGCGGCAACTCAATACCGTGAACGATTCTTTGTCCGCTAAAGATTACCGCAAACATGTAGCCGGGATGGAAGCGACGCTGAAAACCCGTGAAAAAGAAACAGAGCTGGTTAAACGGGATGCCGAACTCCGGATTTCAGCCGCAAACATCAACCGGCAGCGCCTTCTCTTGGGCATAGCGGTTGTGGCAACCCTGTTGCTGGCGCTTGCAGCCTACCAATACCGGCAGATCAGTATTGCCCGGGAGCATGCCGCCCGCATCATGGCCGGGCAAAACCAGGCTCTCTCGGCGCTCGACACTGCCAAATCGCGCTTTTTTGCCAACATTTCCCATGAATTCCGTACCCCGCTTACCCTTATTCTCGCCCCGTTGGAACCTGCTATTGCCGCGGTGAAAGAACACCGCTTGCGCGGCCAGCTACAGGCAGCCCGGCGCAGCGCGCTTCAATTGCTGCAATTGGTGGAAGAATTGCTGGACTTGTCGCGACTCGAAGCGGGAAAATTGACCTTGCAGGAACAAGATATTCATTTAAACGGTTGGCTGCGCCAACGTATGGCGGGTTTCGAGTCGCTGGCTGCTACCAAAGGGATTAAATTGCTGTTTAATTCGCCTTGCCCCGAAAACCTGGCGCTGCGCCTCGATGCCGGCAAGCTGGAAAAAATTCTCAATAACCTGCTCGGCAATGCGCTGAAGTTTACGGAAAAAGGCGGCGAAGTCCGGCTTGATGCCTACTGGCAGGAGCAAACAGAGCGCCGGGGTTTACTCACCCTGAAAGTATCGGACAACGGGCCGGGCATTCACCCCGACGATTTGCCGCGTATCTTCGAACGTTTTTACCAGGGCGCCCACCGGCAGGAAGGCGGCGGCGCCGGTATCGGATTGGCCCTGTCGCGCGAGCTGGCGCAGTTTATGAACGGAACGCTCGGAGTCGAAAGCCGCCCGGAGCAGGGCAGCGTGTTCACCTTTTCGCTGCCGGTGACAGCCGGTACGGCGCCCGCCATACCGGCCGTTGAAACACCCGCTCTTTCTGCCGTGGCGCCGGCTTCGGGTACCTTCAAACCCGGCGTCGACCGGGAGAAGCCGGTTGTTTTGATCGTGGAAGACAACGCCGACCTGCGGCGCTACCTGGAAGATACACTCCGGCCACACTTTCAGGTCTTACTTGCCACTGACGGCTTGGAGGCCTTGCAGCGCCTGAAACGGGATCATGCCGACCTTGTCGTATCCGACGTGATGATGCCCCGCATGGATGGATTTGCCTTGTTGGAAGCGGTGCGCCGGCAGCCCGCGGTCTTTCAGCAAATACCGTTTATTCTGCTCACCGCCCGCGCGCTCAACGACGACCGCCTGCAGGGCTTTCAACTGGGTGTGGACGATTATATCGCCAAACCATTTGAGCCGGCGCTGCTGATCGCCCGGATCAGGAACCTGCTGCAACTCCGGCAAAAACGCCGGCAATCAAACCCCGGGCAGGACACAGCGATATCGGACAGTGCCGACCTGGCCTGGCTGAAAAAGGCGGAAAAAGCTGTCCTCGAGCGTATAGAAGACCCCGACCTGGCGATAAATACTTTAGCCCAAACCCTGGCTCAAAGTCCGCGGAACCTCGAACGCACCCTGAAACGGTTGAGCGGGTTTACCCCCGTGGAATTTATACGCGAGATACGGCTGCAACGTGCCTGGCAATTGCTGGAGCAAAAACGTTTTTCCAGTGTTGCCGAAGTGCGACAGGCCGTAGGTATCGAAAACCCGGCGTATTTCAGCCGGATTTTTACACAACGTTTCGGCATCGGGCCGAGAGAGTTGCTGGGCCGGGGTTAAGAGCATGCTGGGGATTTTCCCGCTGGGCCAAAAACAGGTCTTTTGCCTCCGGCAGAAAATCCCCAACATGCTCTAAAGTCCAAAAATCGACCTTCCCAGGTACGTCGCCGCGTCGCCCAGTTCCTCTTCGATGCGCAGCAATTGATTATATTTTGCTACCCGGTCGGAGCGGCTGGCCGAGCCGGTTTTGATTTGGCCGGTGTTCAGCGCCACGGACAGGTCGGCGATAGTGGTGTCCTCCGTTTCGCCGGAGCGGTGGCTGATTACCGAAGTGTAGGCGTGGCGGGTGGCCAGGTTGACGGCCTCGATGGTTTCGGTGAGCGTACCGATCTGGTTGACCTTGATGAGGATCGAATTGGCGATTTTTTCGTCGATACCGCGCTGGAGGCGTTCGGTGTTGGTCACGAACAAGTCGTCGCCCACGAGCTGGATGCGGTGGCCGAGGGTTTCGGTCATCAGTTTCCAGCCGTCCCAGTCGTCTTCGGCGCAGCCGTCTTCGATGGAATGGATGGGGTAGCGGTTGCACCAGTCTTTCCAGAAGGCCACCATGTCGTTGCGGCTGAGGCGGTCGCCGGTCGATTTTTTGAACACGTATTCCCCTTTTTCTGCGTCGTAAAACTCCGAAGCCGCGGCGTCGAGGGCAATGACAATGTCGTCGAGCGGGCGGTAGCCGGCGGCTTGTATTGCGGTCATCACCATTTGAATGGCTTCTTCGTTGTTTTTAATGCCGGGGGCAAAGCCGCCTTCGTCGCCCACGTTGGTGGCGTAGCCCTTGCTTTTGAGCACTTTTTTCAGCTGGTGAAAAATTTCCACGCCCATGCGCAGCCCTTCGCCGAAGGATTCGGCGCCCACGGGCATGATCATAAATTCCTGGAAGTCAATGCCATTGTCGGCGTGCGCGCCGCCGTTCAGGATATTCATCATCGGTACGGGCAACACGTGGGCGTTGACGCCGCCGAGGTAGCGGTACAACGGTTGGCCGAATTCTTCGGCAGCGGCTTTGGCCACGGCCAGCGAAACGGCCAGGATGGCGTTGGCGCCGATCTTGCCCTTGTTGCGGGTGCCGTCGCGGGCGATCATGGCGCGGTCGATCCTGATCTGGTCGGTCACTTCGGAGCCGATGATCTCTTCCCGGATGATCTTTTCCACGTTTTTCACGGCTTCCCTCACCCCTTTGCCGAGGTAGCGGCCTTCTTCGTTGTCGCGGAGTTCGACGGCTTCGTGTACGCCCGTGCTGGCGCCCGAAGGCACGGCGGCGCGGCCCATAAAGCCGGTTTCGGTCCATACTTCCACTTCAATGGTGGGGTTGCCGCGCGAGTCGAGGATTTCGCGGGCGATGATGTCGCGGATGGCGCTCATATCAAAGTTTTCGTTTTAAAACTGGCTGAAAAATGGCAAAAAGCAGGGTTTTACTTCGTTAGGCGGGGCAAAAGTAGGGGGAGTTTGCGAAACTTTCAAAGTTTCGTAAACGTACCGGGAGAAGGGCTGTTCCATCGGTTCAATTTGGCTGTACCGGTAAGTGTAAATTTGAGTTGCGAAACTAAAAAAAACACACCACCGGCACCGCCATCGTGACGCGGGTACGGGGCTGGCGTCGGGTTTTATTTTACACCAGATTTTTAAAAGCAAAAGGATAAATCTGAATGAAAGCAGGCGGTTAAGAGCGGTGGAGCTGCCGGTGAAAGTCTTTTAATACGCCATCAACCGCCTCAACTGCTCTTTCATCCGCTCCGCCGGGAAAAAATTCTGCTCCAGCGGAATGGCGAACGGCACCGGCGTATCGAGGCTTGCGGCGCGCAACACGGGCGCGTCGAGGTATTCGAACAAGTGCTCGGAAATCCATGCGGCTATTTCGCCGCCGATGCCGCCAAACAACGTGTCTTCGTGCAGGATGAGCACGCGGTTGGTACGCCGGACCGAGGCGCTGATCGCTTCGTAATCGAGCGGCACGAGGGAGCGCAGGTCCACGATATCGGCGTCGAGGTTCAGTTCGGCGGCGGCTTTTTCGGCCCAGCGCGCGCCCATGCCGTAGGTGAGGATGCTGACGTCATGGCCGGTGCGCACTTGCCGGGCCTTGCCGATCTCCACGGTGTAGAAACCCTCCGGCACCGGGCCGCTTTCGGCGCGGTACAAGGCTTTATGTTCGAAATACATCACCGGGTTGGGGTCTTCGAAGGCGGCCAGCAGCAGCCCCTTGGCGTCGTGCGGGGTGCTGGGGAACACTACTTTCAGGCCCGGCACGTGGGTGAACCAGGCTTCGTTCGATTGCGAGTGGAAAGGCCCGGCGCCCGTGCCGCCGCCCGAAGGCATGCGGACGACCATGTCGGCGTTCTGGCCCCAGCGCCAGTGCAGTTTGGCCAGGTTGTTCACGATCTGGTTGAAGCCGCAGGTGACGAAGTCGGCAAACTGCATTTCCACCATACTTTTGATACCTTTCAGGCTCAGGCCCAGGCCGATGCCGACGATGGCGCTTTCGCACAGCGGCGTGTTGCGCACGCGGGCTTTGCCGAATTCTTCCACAAATCCCTGCGTGATCTTGAACACGCCGCCATAGTCGGCTATGTCCTGCCCCATCAGCACCAGTTCGGGGTGGCGGCGCATGGCTTCGCGCAGGCCTTCGCTGATGGCGTCGATGAAACGCATGTCGCGGACGGCCCCTGCCGGTTCGACGGCGCGGGGCGCGGGGGCGTACACGTCGCGCAGTTCTTCTTCCGTATCCGGTACCGGCTCGGGTTCGTTGAACATGACCTCTACTGCTTTCAGGATGTCCTTTTTGTATTGTTCCCGGATCGTTTTTTGTTTTTCTTCGCTCAGTACGCCCGTTTCCAGCAGCCAGCGTTCGTAGTTGTCCAGCGGGTCTTTTTTGGCCCATTCTTCCATCAGGGCTTTGGGCACGTATTTGGTGCCGCTGGCTTCTTCGTGGCCGCGCATGCGGAAGGTCATACATTCGAGCAGGAAAGGTTCGGGGTTTTCGCGCAGTTCGGCGGCTATTTTTTGAATGGTGGAATATACTTCCAGGATGTTGTTGCCGTCGATCTGCGCGCCGCGCATGCCGTAGCCGACGGCGCGGTCGAGCAGGTTTTCGCAGGCGTATTGTTCGTTGGCCGTGGTGCTGAGGCCGTATCCGTTGTTTTCGATGACAAAAATGACCGGCAGTTTCCACACGGCGGCCACGTTGAGCGCCTCGTGGAACTCGCCTTCGCTGGTGGCGCCTTCGCCGGTAAATGCCAGCGACACGCGGCCTTCCGCGCGCAGTTTGTGCGCCAGGGCAACGCCGGCGGCCAGCGAGAGTTGCGGGCCGAGGTGCGAGATCATGCCCACGATATGGTGTTCCATGGCGCCGAAATGGAAGGAGCGGTCGCGGGCCTTGGTGTAGCCCAGGCGTTTGCCCTGCCACTGGCAAAACAGCCGGTCGAGCGGCATGTCGCGCGCGGTGAACACGCCGAGGTTGCGGTGCATGGTGAAGATGACCTCGTCGGGCAGCAGGGCGCAGGCGGCGCCCACGGCGATGGCTTCCTGGCCGATGCCGCTGAACCACTTGGAAATACGGCCCTGCCGCAGCAGGTTCAGCATTTTTTCCTCGATCAGGCGGGGCTTGACGAGTTGCTCATACAAATGAAGCAGGGTTTCGGGTTTGAAACCTTTTTTGGCGTATTTGATCGGCATGGCGGTGGTGGGCATGTGTGGCTTGGTTGACAGAACTCGCCTTATACCGCATTGAACATTGTAAATTGGTCATTGAACATTGTACATTTCAAAAATTATAAATTTTAAAATTTTAAAAATTGAAATGTATAATGTTCAATGACCAATTTACAATGTTCAATGGGGCGTACGAGGTGAGCGCTCATTCTCGAAGGGGCGCAAAGATGCGACAAAGCGCCCAGATTCGCCAATTTTTCAGGCCGGCTTAAAGCGTTTTTTACCGCAATGCCGCGGCCAGATTTTCCGCCACCCTATCCAGTTTTTTGATGACCTCAATTTCCTGGTCGAGCAGCCAGGGAAACTGTACGTAAGCGGCATCCAACATGATTT
>CALEYM010000400.1 GCA_937926185.1 uncultured Bacteroidota bacterium
AGCGGTTTGTGCTATTTCCGACGGCTTTTTAAGAAATAAATCTGTCTTGATTGCCTACTCTGATTCAGGTGCGGTGTAAAGAAGCGCCCACCGGATGGTGAACAGGGGTTTTCGCTGGGGCGCCTGGCGGATGCGTTCTTCGATGTCGTCGAGGAATTTTTCACGCTCGGCTTCAATTTCTTTTTCAGTCTCGAACTGCTGAAATTTGCGTTCGGCCAGCCGGCTTTCGAGGTCTTTGACGCGGCGTTGGGCGTCTATTTTATTTTGCAGGTTAAACATTTTGCGCGCCTCGGCTTTGAGTTGTTTGATGTTCATTTCGAGGTCTTTGAGTTCGGCGCGGATGCTTTGGCGGCGATCTTCGACCCATCGCTCCATTTTTTCCTGTTCGCGTTCGTAGAACTGGTTGAGCCAGTCCTGGTTGTTTTTCATTTCATCGCTCTCCTCGCGGGCAAGGAGCTCGTCCAGCGAGCTTATTGTACTTGAAGTGGGCGTTTCGGGCGTTTCATCTGATATAAAGGCGTCGAGGCGGAGGAGTTCGCGACATTGTTCGGCATCAAGGGGCTTGCCATCATCGGTGAGGCCGGCAAACAGGAGTTGGTCTTCCTGTTGGCGGCTGTATTCGAGGCGGAGGCGCTCCATGCGCAGCCAGCCGGACTGCCCGACGTGGTCGCGCAGGATGGCGACGGGAGGATAGCCGGTATAGCAAAATGTCAGCTGTGCAACTGGCAAGTCATCGTTTTTGCAGTGCTCGAGGATGGCTTGTGCCAGCGGGTGACCGGCGCGATAGGTATTGGCGGGTTTTTGGGCGAGTGTTTGCAGCCAGTCGAGCAATCCGGCAGTTTGGTCGCGCGGGTTGGCGGCGGTGGGCCGGGGTAGCATCAGGTAGCGTCCGGTCGCTATTTGCTTTGCCGGTGCAAATGGGTTGTTTTTTAGCCGGAAGGATTTTTCGGTTTCTTCGAATTCGGCTTTATTGTGCAGGGCGTACCGGGTAATTTTCCAAAGCCACTGGTGATATTTATCGAGGCTTTCGCCGGCTTCGTCCAGATTATGGATTCGCACTTTGTCCACCACTGCGGCGTCGAGGTTTTCGAGCAGTTCATGGCGGGTGCGTTTGATTTCGGCGCTGATGGTTTCGTTGAGTTCGTCGCGGAGTTCGTCGAATGCGCGGTTGATTTCTTCGTCATTTCGACAATTCTGAAAAATGTCGAGGATGCGGCGTTCGAAGTTCACGCCGCTTTCGACGGCGCCCAGCACTTCGTCGGAGGCGCCGAACACTCCCTCGAAGAGTTTGAATTTTTCTTCCAGCAGGCGATACACGCGTTCATCCGCGGCATTTTTCCGGTTGATAAAATTGAGCACGACCACGTCGTGTTTTTGACCGTAGCGGTGGCAACGACCGATGCGTTGCTCCACCCGCTGAGGATTCCAGGGGAGGTCGTAGTTGATGATGAAAGAGCAAAACTGTAGGTTGATGCCTTCTGCGCCGGCCTCGGTTGCAATCATGATTTTGGTGTCGGGGGCTGCGAAACGCTCTACGAGCGCGGCGCGTTTGTCGGCAGTAGGCGAGCCGGTGACGCGATCGGTGCCTTTGTTGGTTTCGTACCAGGCGCGGTAAATCTGGTTGCTGAGTTTGTCGTTGTTGGTGCCGTTGAAGAGCACGATTTTGCCCTGGAACTCAGGTATTTTTTCTAAATGTTCGAGGATATAGTTTTGTGTGCGGGTGCTTTCTGTGAAAATAATGGCCTTTTCGGGGGCATCCCGTTTGCGTAAATTATCAAAACCCTTTTCGAGGGCGGCCAGCAAACGTTCACCTTTGGCATTTTTATCAATCTTTTTAGCCAATACGGCGTAAGATTCGAGATCGGTTATCTCTTGTTGTATTTCTGCCAATTGCTTGGGGCCAAAACGGGGCAACTCTTTTTCGTTTTCGTCGGCGTTTTCTTCGAGCCATTCTTCTTTTACATCGTTGAAATCCTCGAAATTTTCAGCAATGATAGTTTCCTGCTGTTCATCAAGGCGGGCAATCTCTTCACCGGGAGGTACGATGCCTTCTTTGCGGTGCCATTCGATTATGCTTTTCAACTTGGTGGCGAGCGCATCAAAAGTGCCTGAAATCGCAAAGGTGGAAGAAGCCAGCAGACGGCGCAGAATCAGGGTCATCAATTGGCGTTGGCTGGCAGGAAGCGCGTACAAATTGGGACGTTGCAAATACTCCGACACTTTTTGGTAAAGTTCCATCTCATCCTCTCCGGGGTAGTAGTCTTCCGTAAGCGCGTGGCGGTTAGTGTACTTGACGTATTGCAGTACGTTGCGTCGAAGAGTACGCTGGCAGATAGGGGCAAGCCGTTGGCGGAGGTCTTCGTAGCGGGCATCGTCGCCCGAAAGCCTGGAAAATTGAAGTTTAAAACTTTTCAGGTCGCCAAAAATATACTCGTCAATCAGGCTGACCAACCCGTAAAGTTCAAGCAGGGAGTTTTGCAAGGGTGTGGCAGTCAGTAGAATTTTAGGTCTCCCTTCGATAGCATGGCGAATAGCACGCCCAATTTTATTGTCGGTGCGATAGACGTTGCGGAGTTTATGCGCTTCATCGAGTACGACTAAGTCCCATTCCACGTCATGTATATCGTACTCCTGGGCACGGGCGTAGTGATAGGAGCAAATGACTATCTTATCTTCTTGCTCGAAAGGGTGTCGGATGCCTTCGGCGCGTTGTTCCTTGTAAGTGCGGGCTTCGAGTATGATGGAGGGCAGAAAGAATTTGTCCAGCAGCTCCTGGCTCCACTGCTTGCGTAAGTTGGCGGGGACGATGACAAGGATTTTCCGGCGGCGTTCCGCCCATTTTTGAGCAATAACCAAGCCTGCCTCGATTGTTTTACCTAAGCCGACTTCATCGGCCAATATTACGCCCTGGCTTAAGGGTGAGCGGAATGCAAACAGCGCCGCTTCTACCTGATGCGGTGTGAGCTCCACCTGGGCATCAAGTAATGCAGAGGTCAGTTTGTCACGGTCTTTCCCGCTTCGATACCGGGTAAGTTCGTAAGCGAAATATTGTGCTTGGTATGAAGTAAGGGTCATGCTCAGCTA
This sequence comes from uncultured Bacteroidota bacterium, assembly GCA_937926185.1. GTDB lineage: Bacteria > Bacteroidota > Bacteroidia > Chitinophagales > Saprospiraceae > M3007. Next base: position 3,085 of record CALEYM010000400.1, read on the forward strand.
TCTTAGGAGGGGTAAATATAAATTAAGACTGGTAGAGCAAGAAGAATCATGCCATTTTACCAAAATCTTCGGGAGCAGTTGCTTTATAATTTGCAAGCAAGTAATGCGCTAATCACCTTATTCCATAGATATTTTTCTTTTCTCCTCCATTCCCGCAAAACCGCTTTCCCGGCGCGCAAGATTTGCCCCTCCCAGCCCTGCGTCCGCAGGTCTTCAGCCAATTGCGCGCAGGCCGCATCCAGATCGTGCCATTCGCCGAGCAGATCGTCGAAGTTGGCGCCACCGGGAATGCGGGCGGGCGGGCCAGGGTCGAAATGCAGGTGTTTGGTTGTAAGCCGGCGGTTATTGGCGTATTCTTTCAGGTGTTTTCGCAGCGTGTGCAGGTCGCCCGTGCGGCGGCGGCTCAGGTGGGACGCTTTTTCAGCAATGTCTTTTTGCAAGCCGTCAAAATAAACCTGTATAGCCGGGAGAGTACAGGCCTTGAGCGACAGCCGGAATTCGTGTTTCAACTCGCGCCACCGGGGCATATTTTCCCGGCTCGCTGTTTCGGTGAAATCTTGCCAGGCTTCCTTTATACGTTGGCGCGCAAAGCCCTCGTACAAACGGGCAAAGTCGGGCTGCGCATCGGCTGTTTTGTTCACCAGCAGCCGTTGCAACTGCCAGAAACGCAATCTCCCTGCAGCGGCGAACAGGGTTTTGAACGGCTCGTACATTTCCGGATAAGGAAAAGAAGGATCAACGCTCCTCAGGAGGCGCAGGCCGGCGCGCCATTTTTTTAACTCCACCCGCAATTGGTGCAACTGTTCCTTTTCCCGTATCATGCCTTCCGGCGCTGCCAGCAGTTGCCGCAGCCGGCTCAGTCTTTTTCTGAAAATACTTTGTAACGGAGATGCCGCCATGCCGGCGAAAATAGCTGTTTCCGGCCAGAATACCGAATAAAAGCGCGAGGGGTGACGATTTTCACCCCAAGCGATGATTTTGCCCACTATTTCTGCTTCACAGACCCCTTAGGTTGCGTCCCGAAATAGTCAAATTTAAATTATATATCCAGTTATGTCGACGCGAACCAAATATTTGTACGCTTTCGGATCAGGCAAAACCGAGGGCGAGGCTTCCATGAAAAACCTGCTCGGCGGTAAAGGCGCCAACCTGGCCGAAATGTGCCGCCTGGGCATTACCGTCCCCCCGGGATTTACCATCACTACCGAGGCGTGTACGGAATATACCCAAAAAGGCAAAGACCATGTACTCAACCTGATCAAAGAGGAAGTACAACAAGGGGTCGCTTTTATCGAGGCGGAAATGGGCAAAAAATTCGGCGACAACGCCGATCCGCTCCTGCTCTCCGTGCGTTCCGGCGCCCGCGCCTCCATGCCGGGCATGATGGATACCATCCTCAACCTCGGCCTCAACGACGAAGCCGTGGAAGGGCTGGCCCGCAAAACGGGCAACGACCGCTTCGCCTGGGATTCCTACCGCCGCTTCGTGCAGATGTACGGCGACGTGGTGATGGGCCTCAAACCTGTGTCCAAGGAAGACCACGACCCCTTCGAGGTGATCATCGACATGGTGAAAGAAGAAAAAGGCGTCAAACTCGACACCGACCTGGACGCTGCCGACCTGCGCGAGCTCGTCCAACGTTTCAAAGCCCTCATCCGCGCCCGCCTGGGCCGCGATTTTCCAACCGATCCCTGGGAACAACTCTGGGGCTCTGTACTGGCCGTATTTGAAAGCTGGAACAACGAACGCGCCCGGGTATACCGCGAACTGAACGAAATACCGGAATCCTGGGGCACAGCCGTGAACGTGCAGGCCATGGTATTCGGCAACCTCGGCAATACCAGCGCCACCGGCGTGGCCTTTACCCGCGACGCCGGCACGGGCGAAGACCTGTTCAACGGCGAGTTTCTCGTCAATGCCCAGGGCGAAGACGTGGTGGCGGGCATCCGCACCCCGCAGCAGATCACACTGGAGGGTTCGCGCCGCTGGGCGCAACTGGCTTGCATCGGCGAAGAAGAACGCCGGACCAAGTACCCCTCGCTGGAAGAGATCATGCCGGAAGTGTACAAACAACTCATCGAGGCTGAAACCACCCTCGAAAACCACTACAAAGACATGCAGGATGTGGAGTTCACCATTCAGGAAGGAAAACTCTGGATGCTCCAGACCCGCAACGGCAAACGCACCGGCGCCGCCATGGTGCGTATCGCCATGGAAATGCTGCGCCAGGGTATGATCGATGAAAAAACCGCGCTGCTTCGCGTGGGCCCCGACCGCCTCGACGAACTGCTACACCCCATTTTTGATAAAACAGCCCTGCAAAATGCCGGCGTCATTGCCCGCGGCTTGCCGGCCTCTCCCGGCGCAGCCACCGGCCAGGTGGTGTTTTTTGCCGACGAGGCCGAAGAGTGGGCCAAAAAGGGCCACCCGGTGATCCTCGTGCGGCTCGAAACCTCTCCGGAAGACTTGCGTGGCATGAGCGTGGCGAAGGGTATTCTTACCGCCCGGGGCGGCATGACCTCCCACGCGGCCGTGGTGGCCCGCGGCATGGGAAAATGCTGCGTTTCGGGGGCCGGCGCGGTTCACGTCGACTATAAAAACCGTACCATGAGCGTAGGCGATCAAATTTGGCACGAAGGCGACTGGATATCGCTCAACGGCTCTACCGGCGAAGTGTACGAGGGGCAAATCCCGACCAAAGACGCCGAACTCAGCGGCGATTTCGGCGCGCTGATGCAACTGGCCGACAAATACCGCCGCCTCGGAGTGCGCGCCAATGCCGACACCCCCGAAGAAGCCGCCGTAGCCCGCAAATTCGGCGCCACCGGCATCGGTCTTTGCCGCACCGAACACATGTTCTTCGAAGGCGACCGCATCGTGGCCGTGCGGGAAATGATCCTGGCCGACGACGAAGCCGGCCGTCGCAAAGCCCTCGCTAAGCTGCTGCCCATTCAGCGCGGCGACTTCGAAGGCTTGTTCCGCGAAATGAACGGTCTGCCGGTTACCATCCGTCTGCTCGACCCGCCGCTGCACGAATTTGTGCCGCACGACGAGGCCAGCCAGCGCGTTATGGCGCACGACATGAAAGTGCCGCTGGGCAAGATCAAATTGCGGGTGGAAGAGCTGCACGAGTTCAACCCCATGATGGGACACCGCGGCTGCCGCCTGGGCATCACTTACCCGGAGATCACCGAGATGCAGGCCCGCGCCATCATCGAAGCGGCGCTCAACATGCAAGCCAAAGGTATCGACGTGAAAGCAGAGATCATGATCCCGCTGGTGGGCACCGTACGCGAGTTCAACGCGCAGGCTGCCGTTATCCGGCGCGTGGCCGGGGAGGTCTTCAAAGAACGCGGCGAGCAAGTTCATTACATGATCGGTACCATGATCGAAACCCCGCGCGCCGCGCTCATCGCCGACAGCATCGGGACGCAGGCGGAGTTTTTCTCTTTCGGCACCAACGACCTGACGCAGATGACGCTCGGCTTCTCCCGCGACGACGCCGGCAAGTTTCTGCCGCATTACCTGAAAAAAGGCATGTACGAACGCGACCCCTTTCAGTCGATCGACCAGAAAGGCGTGGGATTGCTCGTGCAAATGGCCGCGGACAAAGGCCGCTCTGCCCGTAAGGAAATCGAACTGGGCGTTTGCGGCGAACATGGCGGCGACCCCGCTTCCGTGGAGTTTTTCCACCGCGCCGGGCTCGATTACGTGAGTTGTTCGCCATTCAGGGTGCCTATCGCGCGACTGGCGGCGGCGCAGGCGGCGTTGCGGTAGAGGTATGAAAATTAGAGAAATATTATTCGCCGGTAGACGCTACTTTTGGGCACGTATGTATCCAAAGCGAATTCATCTCCTCGACCGTCTGTGGGAATTTCAACGCCGCGCCGGCTATATCCGCGACGCCGACATCCATGCCTGTGCGCAATGGCTGGATATTTCCGCTATTGAGGTGGAAGGCGTCGCGTCGTTTTACCATTTTTTTCACCGGCAACCGGCCGGCGCTATTCAGATTTACCTCGACAACAGCATCATTGCCGAACATGCGGGTTTTGAAAGGATTAAAACGGCTTTTGAACACGCCACCGGGGCTAAAACCGGCGGTGTCGATCCCTCCGGCCGTTTCGGCCTGTTTACAACACCCTGCATCGGGCTGAGCGACCAGCAACCCGCCGCACTCATCGGGTTTCAACCCTTTACCCGGCTGACGCCGGAAAAAGTGGAACGCATCGTCCGGGAATTGGAATACGGCGCTTCGCCGGCCAGTATCTGCGATGCCGTCGAAGCGAATATCCAATACCTGCCACCAGATGGCCGAACCATCTTTTTCCGCGAATACGAACCGGGCAGCGCCCTGCGCAAAGCGGCAACATTGGGTCCGGAAGGGGTAATTGCCGAACTGAAAACCGCCGAACTGAGCGGCCGCGGCGGCGCTTTTTTCCCCACCTGGATCAAGTGGAATGCCTGCCGGGAACAGCCCGCTCGACCGAAATACGTGATATGCAACGCCGACGAGGGTGAGCCCGGCACCTTTAAAGACCGTGTGCTGATGCAGGAAAAACCGGAATCGGTGCTGGAAGGTATGCTGATTGCCGGCTACACGATCGGCGCCGCCGAGGGTATTATTTATCTGCGCGCCGAATATACCTGGCTGTTGCCCCGCCTCGAGGCCGCGCTGGCGGATTTCCGCAAACAAGGTCTTTTGGGTAAAGATGCAGGCGGACTTAACGGTTTCGATTTTGACATCCGTATTCAACTGGGCGCCGGCGCTTACGTATGCGGAGAAGAAACGGCCCTGCTCGAATCGCTCGAAGGCAAACGCGGCGAACCGCGCACCAAGTGGTTTTTCCCGGTGGAAAAAGGCTACCTGCAACAACCCACGCTCGTCAACAACGTGGAGACTTTTGCCGCGGCGGCGCATATCGCCGGCATGGGCGCCGCCGAATACAACCGGCGCGGTATACCCGGCTCGCCCGGGGCCAAACTGATCAGCGTTTCGGGCGATTGCCGCAAACCGGGTCTGTACGAAATCGAATGGGGCATGCCTGTGGCCAGACTGCTCGACTTGTGCGAAGCCGAGGACCCCTACTTTATCCAGGTCAGCGGCCCCTCCGGCGAGTGTATTTCGATGGCAGAAAAAGACCGCCGCATTTCCATGCTCGATCTGCTGAACCGCAAGGATATCCGCTGCGGCGGTTCGTTTATGATCTTTAACAGCCAACGCGACCTGATAAAGGTATTGCTGAATTTTTCGGCGTTTTTCAAACACGAATCCTGCGGCGTCTGCACACCCTGCCGGGCCGGTAATTTTATCCTGCAACGCCAGCTGGAGAAACTCGATCGCCACCTCGCACAGCCCGCCGACCTGGAGGCCATCCGGAACTGGGGCGTCATTATGAAAGCCGCCAGCCGCTGCGGTCTGGGCAAAACGGCGCCCAACACGCCGATCATGGCCATGGAAAAATTCCATGATTATTTTGCAGCCCGGTTGGGTCAGGGCGCCGATACCCTGAATAAATCCTTCGACCTCGAACGGGCAACGGCGGCTTACGAACAATACAAGGATCGGTGAAGGGTTGGCGCTGAGACCGCCATACGAGGTGAAGGCGGTGATTGAAATGGATTGCCCTATTTCCGGCAGCCGTTTACCAATCCCCCTCACCGCCCCAGCCAATCCTTAAAATCCGTCATTCGGTCGCCGCTGACAAACACGTCGTGGCGGGCCTTGGGTGCGAGTTCCAGTTTGAGTTTGCCTTTAAAATGGGTTAGTACTGCCTGAATAGAAGAAAACCCGACCAGGTATTGCCGGCTGGTGCGGAAGAATTGTTTTGGGTCGAGCAGAGTGGTAAGTTTATCCAGGCTGAAATCGATGGGCAGATGTTGGCCGTCGCGGGTGGCCATAAAAGTGATTTTTTCATCCGAATAGAAGTAGGCGATATCCGCCGTTTCGATGCTGCGGATCTTGTTGCCCACGGTGATCATAAACCGCGTTTTGTACTCCGGCGCGCGCTGGCCGATGTATTGAAGCAGGGTATCGAAATCGGGTTTTGCATACCGCTCCCGCAACGCTTTGAATTTGTCGAGGGCGGCCATCAGTTCCACGAGATTGACGGGTTTCAGAAGGTAGTCGATGCTGTTGACCTTGAAGGCCTTGATCATGTATTCGTCGTAGGCGGTGGTGAAGATGACCGGCGAGGTGAGCGGCGCCAGTTCGAAGATTTTAAAACAAAGGTCGTCTTCGAGGTGAATATCCATAAATACGATATCCGGCGCGTCGTTTTTGCGCAGCCATTGAACCGACTCGGCCACCGAGGGCAGAATGGCCAGTACCTTGATGCTGGAATCGCATTTTTTCAGCATACCTTCCAGGCGCTGGGCGGTGAGGTTCTCGTCTTCGATGATGATGGCGTCCATGTATGAATGAATTAGTTGAATAGGTTGAATGAGTTGTCAGACGAGTGCTGCTTCCTCTGCCAGCAACGGCACTTTCACCACAAACATATCCTCGCATTCGCCTGCCCAAACGGGCCGCCCGGTAAGCAGGGCATATCGGTTGATGATGTTTTGGAGGCCGAGGCCCGTGGATGCGGCTGCCGTATGCCGGGTTTGCATGCGGTTTTTCACCACGAGGGTTTGAGCATTTTCCACGGAAACTTCCACAATGAGCGGCTCTTTCACAGACATCCGGTTGTGTTTTACGGCGTTTTCGATCAGGAGCTGGAGGGTTAAAGGGGCGATTTTATATTGATCGAGGATATCGTCCGGCAAGTCGAAGCGCAGGTCGAATTTGTTTTCAAACCGGATTTTGAGCAAGAAGGCGTAGGAACGGATAAACTCCAGTTCGGTGCGTAAGGTAACTAAAGATTGCTCCTTTTGTTCCAGGATATACCGGTAGGAGCGCGACAACTGATCGATAAATTGTTCCGACAGATCGGGGTTGACGCGCACCAGGGAAGATAAAATACTCAGGCTGTTGAACAGAAAGTGCGGATTCACCTGGGTTTTCAGCAGGGCGATCTCATTCAGCAACTGTTGCTTTTCCAACTGTTCCGCCTTATTCTGGAACATCAAAGCGTTCTTCCTGAAATACATCATCCGCCCCCAGAAACCCAGCGCCAGGGCAAGCACAAAAAGCGCCGATACCAGGAGGATGTTCAGCATCCTGTTTTTATGGCGCACCTCCTGTTGGTGGGTCATTGCCATTTTCAGCTTTTCTTCCTCCTTGCCCAGGCTGTCGGCCATGAGTTGCCGGGAAAATTCCAGTTGTTCCAGCCGCCGGTTGGTTTCTTCTTTTTGCAGACTGTCGCTCAGTGCCAGGTATTGTTCGTGATAGGCCAGGGCGGGTTTACTTTGCCCCAGCGCCTTGTGGGCCTCATACAGGCAATGGCAGGCATTTTGTTCGGGGCGCAGGGCTTTTATCTGCCGGCTTATGCTCAGTGCTTTTTCGCACCATGCAACGGCCAGGGCATATTTTTTTTGTTTCAGATGAAGAGTGCCGATGTTGTGATATGAGTTCAGGATGCCGGGTTTTTCATCCAGTTTTTCCTGTATCGCCAGGCCTTTACGATAATACTCAAGGGCTTGGGAAAAAAAGCCCTGATCGTTATACATCAATCCGATATTGCTGTAAACACCGGCCATGCCCTGACGGTCGTCCAGTTCCTCCCGCAGGGCCAGGCTTTTTTGAAAATATTCGAAAGCCCGGTCGTATTGACCCTGGTTGTTGTACACCGAGCCTATATTATTATAGACAATGGCCATACCGTGTTTATCACCGAGGCGTTCTTGCCACGGTGCGCTTTTCAGGTAATATTCCAGGGCTTTCCTGGGATTATTTTGGTCGCCGTAAAGGATACCAAGGTTGTTATAGGCATTTGCAATACCGCCTTTGTCTTTGAGTTCTTCCTGGATGGCCAGGTCTTTCCGGTAGAATTCGAGGGCTTTCAGATTGTTGCCCAGGTTGCGGTACACCAGGCCGATATTGTTGCAAATAGCCGCGACGCCTCTTTTATCGCCCGCTTCCTGCATGGCTGCCAGGGCTTTTAGATAACTGTCAAGCGCCTCAGGATAGTCGCCTTTTAAATTTTGCGTCGAACCGATAATGTTAAGGGCTTTGGCCTGCCATTTTTTGCTGTTGATTTTTTCAGCAAAATGCAACTCCTGCAGGGCCAGGGCGTGGGTCGAATCCGGGTTGCTGTACAACATGCTCCAGGCCAGCGCCTGAACGGCTTTCAACCGCACGGTATCGGCCTGTCCGATATCGATCCATAGCCGCCACAGGCTGTCGGTATGGTTCTGTGCCCGCATTTCGCCGGTCATACCCCACAAAATCAGCAGGAAAAATATCCGTTTTATGTTTTTCACGAGCATTCGATCACTTGTTGAGCAACGGCACTTTAACCACAAACTCATCCTCCCGCTCGCCTGCCTGCACCGGTTTGTCGGTGAGCAGGGCAAAGCGGTTGATGATATTTTGCAACCCCATACCGGTGGAAGCGACCTCCACGCCGCGCGGCCGGAAATTATTCCGGACGCACAAGCGATCGCCCTCCCTTGAAATGGCAATGAGCAGGGGTTCGCGTTCCGACATGCGGTTGTGTTTCACGGCATTTTCCACCAGTATTTGCAACGTTAAGGGCGGAATACGGCTTGTTTGAACGGTGTGGGGGTCTATATCGATTTTCACTTCAAATTTGTGTTCGAACCGGGTTTGCAATAAAAAGGTATAGGATTGCAGAAATTCCAGCTCGGTGGCCAGGGGCACCACATCCGTTTCGCGTTGTTCGAGAATATAGCGGTAGGCCCGCGCCAGGCGGTCGATGAATTGTTCCGACAGATCGGGGTCTTTTTTTACCAGTGAGGAAAGGATACTCAGGCTGTTGAAGAGAAAATGCGGGTTCACCTGGCTTTTCAGCGCGCTGAATTGCGAGAGCAGATTTTCTTTTTCCAGTTGCCCGGCTTTCAGGTGAACTTCTTCCATATAATCCATAATATGACGGTTTGCAATAAGGATGTAAACACAAAGCGACAGGGTGGCAAACTGCCCGTAAGTGGCTCGCGTGGCGTGTTGCAGATCGGCCACCGGGTAGTCCATACCCAGGGCCCGGAAAAACAACCATTCGGTAAACTGCAATACCAGCACGATACCAGCCATGCTCGAAACAAAAAACAACAGCCCGGCCAGCAAATTGGGCCAAAACACGCCCGCGCGCAGGAGGTAATCGCCCCAATGAAGACGCAGGTTTTTCTGTATCCATTCCGACATGCCGATCCACAAGTAGGTAATTGCCGTGCTGACCACAAACTGTATGATAAAGTCGGGGAACAGGCGCTGCGACAACGCCGCCCAACTCCGGTCATCGCTGCTGACATAGATACCGAGCGGCATAAACACCAGCATCAAACCGGCGGCCATGATCCATTTGCGTCGGGCGGGTATCGGTTTAGGCATGGGCCGTCGCAGTTGAAATGGTTTCCGGTTGATCCAGCAGCGGAATGACAACCGTGCAGGTTTTTTCATCGCAGGTTTTTCGGATCATCCGGCCTTCGGGATA
>CALEYM010000401.1 GCA_937926185.1 uncultured Bacteroidota bacterium
TGAAATATTATAGCGGCATACCCCGTGATCATAAGTGCCGATCCAGACATGGCCTTGCTGGTCGGCCAGCAGCTTGTACACGATTTCATCGGGCAGGCCGTGTGCCGTGGTCAGGTTGAAAACGGTTTTTTGCCCCGGCGCAGGCATGGCGCAGATACTGATACCGGCGTCGGTGGCGGCCCATATACGGCCCTGACCGTCGCAGGCCAGGGCGTAGATGTCGGCGCCGGCCAGGCCGTCGGCAGCGTCGAATTGATAAAGGCGGTCATTTTTCCAGCAATAAAGGCCTTCTCCGTAGGTGGCGATCCAGAATCCCCCGCTCCGGTCGGCGCAAAAAGCCGTGATACTGCTCGTGGGGTTGCCTTCTTCGGGTGTCCAGCGCCGGAATGGCTTGAGCTGTTCAGCCGGAGCCGTCAGCCGTCCCGGCAATAGCGCCGCGTTAACCGGCAGGTAACCGATAGCGCCGCTGCTGAAGCCGATCCACAATTTGCCGTCGTTTTCATACAGGGCGGTTACCGGGTCTTTATACAGGGAATCGGACAGACTCACCGGGTGAAAGCTCAACCCGTCGAAGCGGAACAATCCGCCTTTCCCGCCAAACCACATCCATCCGAGGTGATCCTGGAACATGACGCTCATCTGGGCAGCGCCTATTTCCTTGACCGGTTTTGGGCGAAACCAGGGTGTCTGGGCCAGGGGCGCATGCAGCGAAGCCAGTAGAAATAATATGCAGAGTAAGTTATTTTTCAAGTTCGGCGTCCACGGTTACGGTGATTTCTTCCGCAATTTTTTGATGTACAATTTTGGGAACGGTGATATTGTGATCGGTCAGGGGAACGGAAAAAGACGCCTGTACGCGGAGCTTCTGCCCCTTTACCTCCAGCGTGCCTTTGATGATACGCTCCTGCTCAAGCCCATGAATCAGTAATTTTCCCTTGGCCCGCACCGGATAGCTGCCATCCTGTTCAAAATTGATCTTTTCGATGATCTTGCCGGTAAAGGTCGCGTTTGTATATTTGTTGCTTTCCATGTAATTTTCGTTAAAGTGCTCGCGCTGCAAGGGGCTGTTGAATCCTTCAAAAGTGGTAATCTCCACCGTCCAGGCAAACTGCTGGTTTGTGGGGTCGATCACGCCGCGCAGGCGGTTACTGCGCGCCTCTATTATTTCCAGCGGGGCGTCCGAACGGAAGTGAATCCGGCCTTTCACGCATTGGTACACGTTTTTTTCCGGAGGAAGGCGGGCAGCCTGACCATCGTCCAAAGCAATAAACCCATGAGTTGGCACAACGCCATCCCTCCAAACCGCGGCTACCGGCCAAACCGTTGCACAAAGTATATAGACAAATAATGATTTCATAATGTATTGATTGGCTGAAAGTAAGATGAAAGTGTATTGTTGTTGAAATTATTCCTGCTCAATCGGAAAAAAGTGTCTCCGAACGCCGATAAAAGTACGCCGGGGCGAAAAAGGGCGCATGCACAAAACTACGCCACTTTCTACCGTTTACATTAAATTTGACGCCTAACCTACAAAAAACCGACCGCATCCTTGACGATTCGGAAAAACCCCATACCTTTGGGGGACACAAAAGGTTGAGCCAAGGCCTATGTTTCCATTTTTCTCGAAAAAAAACGACGAATCCACGACCAAAAACCAACCCGATAACACGAAAAGTCAGCTCGAAAATCTCCAGCAAACAATGACCGTGCTGGACAAAGACGAGATGGTGCGTGTGGAAGGTGGTAAGAGTGGGTCCAAAGCATTCAGTTCAGTATTTAATTGGAACTCCAGTTGCGGAGACACCATTCCGCAATAAGTTTGCAATCTTTTACTGTCCGGAGCCTTCCGTTGCCGTTGCGCAGCGGAAGGCTTTGCTGTTTGTTGTAAGGTTAGCGGGTTGCGGGTTAACGGGTTAGCAAAGCAGCCCTTTCGACTTCCTTTTGACTTTACACAGGCTTATCTGGAAAGTAAAGCGTGAAGCGCACCATTGCGGATTTGGCTGCTCAGCGACATCCTATTACTTGTTAACCCCGTACTTTTGCCCTCCCGTTTGTCGTTAGTTGGAGCACTGTAACTGCCACCGCTTAACGTACCTTGTCTTATTTTCCGTATTTCTAATATGAAACAGCTGTCCACCGCCCTCCTTCGTCTTTCTTTGCTTTTTGCCGTCCATTGCGCAATGCCAACTGCCAGCTGCCTGCTGGCTCAGGCGCCTGCGCAAGCAAAGTTCCCTGAAAACCCCAATGAATTCGTGGACAAACTGGGCGAGTTCATGACCGCTTCCAAACGCCCCGACATGGAAGAGGCTTTCGCGGTGTTTAAAAAACAATACAAATCGGGCCTGATGACTGAGCAGGACATGCAGGGCATTATCCGCATGTCGAACCTGCTGGCCGAACAGCGGCTCGGCGCGTTTCCCTATTATAAAAGTTATGTCAACGCCGTAACGGCGGCCAAAAATGACCCGGATACCACGCTGTTCCGGCGCTGGCACGGGTTTGCCGAAAAAACCATAGCGGGCGTGGAGAAAGGCCGAACCAAACCCATCATACAGTTTCTCGATTTTTCAGCCGACTTTATCAGTCAGCGCGCTTTTCAGGCCGGCGAAGCCGGTCTGATCATCTGGAGCGTGCGCGGTGGCAAGTTCGAATTTGCTTACGCGGATCAAAAACCGGAGTTGCGCTGCGAAAATGTCAACCTGGTCGGCGTGCGGAAAGCGGACTCGACCATGGTGCAACATACTTCCGGCGTGTATTACCCCTTCGAGGGCGTGTGGCAGGGCACGGGCGGCAAAGTGACCTGGCAGAACGCGGGCCTCGACTCCTCGGTGTACGCCCGTCTGACCAACTATACCGTGGAGGCTAAAAAACCGATCTTTAAATGCGATTCGGCAGAATTTTTTTATCCCCTGTATTTTCCGAGAGGCGGTATCTGGGGCAAATTTGAAGAAAACGTTGTCGTCGGCGGCAAAAGCGGCGGCTCGCAGTTTCCCCGGTTCGAGTCATTCGAGCAATCGCTGAAAATCGCCAGGATAGGCGAGGGCATCGAGTATGTCGGCGGTTTCAAACTTTGGGGCACTTCCGTGTACGGTTACGGAACGCCGAGGATACCGGCCAAACTGACCATATACAATAAAAAACGGGAACGTATATTCTTCGGCACCGCCGAACTGTTCATCATCAAACGCGAAATCAGCATCGTGGCGGAAGGTGTGAACGCCAAACTGTTCATGGACAAAGACAGCCTGTTCCATCCCGCCGTCGATTTCCGGGTGGAAATACCCAACCAGATCATTCACCTCACCCGGGGCGACAAGGGTTCGGAGCGGAACCCCTTTTTCTCTTCCTTTTACAATATGAACCTGGAGGCGGAAAAAGTTTCCTGGTACGTGGCCAACGACTCCCTTGAAATCGGCTCGCGCACCGGCCTGGCCAAAGGCGTGATGCAAAAAGTGGAATTCGAGAGCAGCAACCGCTTCGATGCCAACGAATACGTCCGGATGCAAAACATCACCAGCGTAAACCCTATCGCTATTCTGCACAAGCTGGCCGAAGAAACGCCCTGGGACAGTACCCGCCAGACCAAGGTACTTTCGGACGACGCTTTTGCCCAGGCGCTCAACCCCAAATTCAACTATGCCACCATTCAAACCCTGCTGGCCGAAATGGTCGCCGACGGCTTTATCAACTATTACTTCGACCGGCACGAAATAGAACCCCGGCCCAAACTGGCGCACTACGCCCTGGCCAGCCAGGGGAAAAAAGACTATGACGCTATCAAAATCGAGTCGGTGAGCCCGACCTCCAACGCCAAACTCGACCTGAAAACCAAAGAAACCACCATTTACGAAGTCAAACGAATGGAATTCAGCACCCGGCAGCGCACGGGCTTTATTCCCAACGGTCGCGAGGTGACGCTGCTCAAAAACCGCGACATGCGCTTTGGCGGGCGCCTGTTTTCGGGTTTTGCCCTGTTCGAGGGGAACGATATGTTCTTCGATTACAACAAATTCCATATTGAATTTGATTCCGTGCGCCACCTCGATTTTTACCTGCCCACCGACGCCAAGGACAAAAACGGCCAGATCATCGCCGATGCCATGAACTCCACGGTGGAGTATGTTTCAGGCATCCTGCTGGTGGACGCACCGAACAACAAATCGGGTAAGGAAGACCTCGCCATTTTCCCTTCGCTACAGTCCAAGAAACACTCCTTTGTTTTTTACGACCGGAAAAGCATTCAGGAAGGTGTGTACAACCGCGACTCCTTCTACTTCGAACTCGACCCTTTCTCCTTCAACGGCCTTGACAGCTACACCGCCGACATGCTGAAATTTAAAGGCGAGATGTTCCCCGCCGGCATTTTCGCCCCCTTCCGGGAAACCATTATCGTGCGCGACCACGACAAGTCCTTTGGCTATATCCACCGGACCCCGGCCAAAGGATACCCCACCTACGAGAAAAAAGGCAACTACACCGGCCAGCTCGACCTGAGCAACAAAGGTTTCCTCGGCAAAGGCACCGTGGAATACCTCACCGCCGACATCGAATCGGAAGACATCGTGTTCCGGCCCAAACAGATGACCTGCACAGCCCGGAAATTCTTCATGGAAGAAGACCGCGTCAGCGCGGTGAAAGTACCCCAGGCCAGCGGCGAGGACGTAAAAGTGAACTGGCTGCCCTACCGCGATTCCATGTATGTGGAAAGTAAAGCCAAAGCCTTCGAATTGTACAAAGCCCCCGGCTACACGCACAAGGGCGTGCTGGTGCTCACGCCTTCGGGTTTGAAAGGCCGGGGCGTGTTCGAGTGGTTCGGCGGCAAACTCACCTCCAAAATCATCGAATACGGCCCCTTCCAGGCCAGCTCCGATACTGCCGACCTGCAAATCAAGGCCCTCAACGGCGAAGACATCGTGTTCGACTCGCGCAACGTGGACGGCGAACTCGACTTCGACAAACAGATCGGCAACTTTAAAGCCAATACCGCCGACGCCGCCACCACGCTGCCGCTGAACCAGTACCGTACCTCGATGAACGAATTTACCTGGGACATGAAAGCCCAGACCGTTACTTTTAAAAGCGACGAGAAAAAACCCGGTGAATTCGTATCTATCGATGAAAATCAGGACACCCTGCGCTTCCAGGGTAAAACGGCGCTGTACGACATGAAAAACAGCCGCCTGGTCATTGGCGGCGTGGAAGTCATCAAATCGGCCGACGCCTTCATTTACCCTGACTCCGGCGACGTGGAAATTGAAGCAGGAGGCAAAATGAAAACCCTGGAAAATGTGAAAATCGTGGCCGATACGCTGAACAAATACCACACCATCAACCGCGCCACGGCCACCATCCTGGGTAAAAAACTCTATAAAGCCACCGGCTTTTACGAATACAACATCCCGGAGCATACCCAGGAAATTTTCTTCAACAACATCGTGGGCGAGCGCCGCGGCCCCGGCACGCCCTCCACCAAAAACGTGCTCACCACCGCCAGCGGCGACGTGAAGGCCACCGACAGTTTTCACATGGACGTGAAAACGCTGTTCAGCGGCACCGTCATCCTGAAGGCCAACCAGCAAAACCTGCGCTTCGAGGGCCTGGCCCAGTTGAAAGCCGACCGGCTGCCCAACCCCTGGTTCAGCGTGTACACCGAGGTGGACAAAAACAACCCTATTATCCGGGTCAAAAATGTAAAGACCGCCGACGGAGACCCCTTGTTCATCGGTTTCTATCTGTCCAAAGAATCGGGCCAATTGTACCCCTGCATCCTCCAGCAACCCTACTCCCGCGTCGACCGGCCCATCATCAATTGCGAGGGTATGTTCAAATACGAGCCGCAATACGACCGGTTCAACTTCGGCGATTCGGCGCGAACGGTCAATCCCGGCCTGTTTAAAGGCCCTAAACTCGCTTTTGAAAACAAAACCGGCATCGCCACGGCCGAGGGCCCGCTCAGCATCGGCAGCGGACTGGAGTACATGAAAGTGACCGCCGCCGGCCGCCTGAAAACCGACTACAACATCCCCGATACCGCGGCTTTCACCGTCACCGGCGAATTTATGACTGGCATCGAAATGACTGTGCCCAAGGTGCTGATGGAAATGATGGTGAACGACATCAAGGCTTCCAGTTTCGACGCTTCCGTGCCGCCGTTTAACAGCCAGGCCGCCTTCTACCAGCCGGCGCTGAACGAGTTCGTCACCGACGACAAAGACCGCGAGGAAGCCCAGGCCAACCTGCGCAACAATTTCCTGAGCCTGCCCAAAAAAGACAACAAATACACCTTCCTGCTGGGCCGCCACCCGGTCATCTGGAACGCCGATTACCAGTCGTTCCTCAGCCTCGAAGACCGCATCCCCGTGGCGGCCATCAACGGCGAACCCATTCAGAAAATGCTGACCGGCTACGTGGAATACAAAATGCCCGGCAACGCCGACGACCGCTTCTATCTCTACATCCGTGCCTCGGCCGACCTCTGGTACTTCTTCGGCTACCAGGCCGGCGCGCTCAACGTAGTGTCGAGCAGCACCCGCTTCAACGACGCCCTGCTCGCGCTGAAAGCCAAGGAAACCCAGATCAAAATGCCCGACGGGGAAATTTACGAGATCGTGGCAGCCAATCCCTCGCTGGCGGACGCGTTTGTGAACCGGGTGAAAAGCGGGCGGAAAAAGGAGTGAGGGTATAACAGGCTTTCCAGTTATATCGAACCTGGAAAGCCTGTCGTTTGAAAAAACCTCCGTCGAAGCGGTGCAGTCGATATTGTATCACCTTCAAGATTCCGCTATGTATAAAATTTTATTTTTCCTGGGATTCATTTTATCGCTTAATCCTTTATCCAGTCAAACGACCAAGAATATCCAGCCGGTATGGGAACGCTCGAACGGCAATCACGATCATACCAGCAGAGATGAACTGCATTTGTCGACAAAGGATCATGAAAATAATATAATCCTGGCGAGCTCAGTAGAGAGAGACTCTACTTTTGCTGATCTTCTGGTTCAAAAATTTTCAGATTCAGGTATTCTGATTTGGGAAATCCGCTACTCATCCGGGTTGGGCCTTGATTATGACTATCCGGTGAAAATGATTCTTGGTGCGGATAATGAAATTTTTTTACTCTGCAGTGCCGTGTACTTCACCGGGAGTGGAATCGGTTTTATATTGAAAATAAGCGAAGACGGGGCAATTGTTTGGGTAAAGGATATGGCTACGGAAACCGTTGAGCATGAACATCATAATTTTTTCGATGGTTATTTGGATGTAGAAAATACCCTGGCGGTGACCTATACCTGCCGTGCCGATGCGCTGTTTCCGGCTCCCACATATTTTTTTGTTATCCACAAAGATGGCACGGTAATCAAAAAGTTTCAAGTTACCGGCATCGGCCAGCCATCCACAGGAAATGCCTATGGCATGAATGAATTCCATGACAAATCTGGCAACTTTGTATTTATTTTGAGGGATAATGAAATCTATAAAAAGCTATATCTTCGGAAAATTAACCCTATAACCGGTATTGATACCACTATCATAGTTTCCGACAA